>NZ_CDXDOS010000009.1:0-3756 GCF_978021245.1 Frankia sp. CoBUL1 | reverse complement strand
CGAAGGCGGACAGGTAGCGGTCGATGGCCTGGTCGGTCTGGGTGAGGTCGGTCTGGACGGTGGCGAGTTCGCCGGTGCGGTCGGTGTGGGCGTCGTGGTGGCGTTGGCGGGCGTGGTGGACGGCGTCGGCGATGAGCTGCTGGTGGTCGCGGTAGAAGGCGGCGAGTGCGGTGAGGATGGCTTGGTCGAGGGCGTCGGCATCGAGGCGGGGGGCGTCGCAGCGGTCGCGGCTGTAGCGCAGGCGGGTGAAGCAGGTGTAGTAGCGGTAGGTCCGGTTGCGGCCCCCGGCGTTGGAGCCGAGCATCGCTTTGGCTCATTGCGGGCAGCGCATCCGGCCGGTGAGATAGTAGTCGGAGTCGCTGGCGGCTCGGTGGGTGTGCCCGTCGCTGCGGATGGTGAGGATCTTCTCGGCCTCGGCGAACTGGGCCGCCTCGATGATCGGTTCGTGGGTGTCGGTGACGGTGATCTCGCGGAAGGTCAGTTCGCCGAGGTAGACGCGGTTGTCCAGGACGCGGAGCACCTGGTGTCCGGACCAGGGTCCGCCGGTGGTGGTGCGGTGGCCGCGCTCGTTGAGGGTCTTGGCGATGGCGCGGGTGCCGAGCCGGTCGCGGACGTAGAGGTTGAAGATCAGACGGACGACGGGCGCTTCCTTCTCGTCGGCGAGCAGTTTCCAGTTGGCGCGGTCGACCTGGTAGCCGAAGGGCCGGTTGCCGCCCATCCACAGGCCCTTGACGGCTTTGCGTTCCATGCCGGCGATGACCCGGTCGATGATCGTGTCGCGCTCGAACTGCGCGAGCATCGCGAGCATCGCGAGCATCGCGAGCAGCATGCGGCCCATCGGCGTCGCGGTGTCGAACGGCTCGGTGGCCGAGCGGAACACGACCCCGGCCTGGTCGAGTTCTTCGAGCAGGGTGACGGTGTCGCGCAGGTTGCGGGAGAGCCGGTCGACGCGGTAGACGAGCAGCACGTCGATCAGTCCGTGGCGGGCCGCGGACAGGGCGCGTTGCAGGTCGTCGCGGTCGGTGGTGGCGCCGGAGGCGTCGTCGGAGAACCGGAGGGCGATGGCCCAGCCGGGTTGGGAGTCGACGTAGGAGCGGAGTCGTTCTTCCTGGGCTTCGACGGAGTAGGGCTGGTGCTCGTCGTCGGTGGAGCGCCGCAGGTAGATCCCGACGCGGATGGTGTCGAGCGGGTCGGCGGCGGGCTGGGGCGTGCGGTTCGCGCTCTTTCGACGCGAGGTCGCACGGGCCATGGCGCGTTTCCTTTTCTGCCGGTACCGGTCGTGGGTGGCGGCCGAGTTTTATGCGTGGCGCCGGTGGCGGCGGAAAGCGCTACGGCACATCGACCGGCGGGACAATCGGGCGCGGGCCGGGTCGCTGCTGTCGTCGTGGAGCAGGAGGTACTGAACTTTAGAGAGACCGGCAGTAGGGGCGAATCGGTGTGTCGCCACGCAAGACAGGCACGGAACCCGAAGATCATTGGCTTACCACAGTCAGTAACCTTCGGAGGGTTCCGTGCCTGCCGTCCCATCATCCCTGCTCGAACCGATCTGGGGCGAATTCGACGCGCTGCTCACCGCCCACCACGGCGGCCCGCGGCCGGAGTTCCACCCCGATCATCCCCTGGGCTGTCACCGCCGCCGGATCCCCGACCGGGTGGTGTTCGAGCATGTCGTAGCCGCGCTGGTACACGGCTCGGGCTACGAACGCATCGCCACCCCCGGCTGCTCGGACCGCACCATCCGCCGCCGGGTGACCGCCTAGGCGAAGACCGGACTGGCCCAGAAGCTGCACGCCCTCACGGTGGCCGCCTACGACCAGATAATCGGACCGGACCTGGAGAACCTGACCGCGGACGGCTGCATCACCAAGGCCCCCTGCGGCGGTGACACCGCCGGCCCGTCCCCGGTCGACCGACGCAAGGGCGGCCTCAAACGGTCGGTGGGCACCGACGGCGCCGGTGTCCCCTCGGGCTGGTCTCCGCCGGCGCGAACCGGCACGACTCCCCGCTGCTGGACCCGACGATCGAACAGATGAACACCCAGGTCGGTGTCCTGCCCGCCGGCGCCACGATGCACCTGGACTCCGGCTACGACGGCCAGCCCGTCCGCGACGTACTCGCCACCCACCAGCTGGTCGGTGGCGTCGTCCCCATACCCGCCCACTGCCAGGTCCAGATAATCCGTGAGCCCGAAGGCCCCCAGCTTGACTTCGGCGATGGAGTGCAGGTTTCCGGTCACGACGGACTGCACCACGCCGTCGGCAACCACCGCCGTAATGGCTTCTTTGGCACCGGGCAGGCTCCGGCCGCGCCTCGCATCCGGTCCTGGAGCTGCTCTGACGCCGACAAACTCCGCGTGATCGGCCTGCTCAGCTCCGTACGCCCTCAGCGAGGCCCGAATGGCCCACGATGCCGCCCGGGCTGCCGCCCAGGCCCGGACGGCTGTGGCTCCTTGCGCTGGGGCTGGAGCTGACGCGGCGGTAGGGCCGGCTGGGGGCGACGCGCCGCCTGTCTGGGGCTTCGAGGCGTTGCTGCGCGAGCTCGTCGACGAGCGGACCTATCCGCGGCTGCACCGCATCGCCTGGGCGGGCGAGATCGGCGGCGGCCCGGCGGGCTTCGAGGAGACCGAGGAGTTTCTCTTCGGCGTGGACCGGATCCTCGACGGCATCGCCGCTCTCATCGACCGAACCTCGGCAGCCGGCGGGACGTTGGGCATCGGCTCGAGCTGAGCGACCGCCGCGGTGATGGCACCATCCCGCGCGGCGGCTACCCGGCCCTCCCCAAGCGACGGCGGAGGCCCAGGTCAAGGCGGACCTCAACGATCTCGCGATCAGCAGCCCGCATCGGCGAGCTCGTCGAGGTCCTCGGCGACCCCGGCCATCCGGAACACGACGAGCGCCTGGAATGGCTGGGCCTGCGGGACGCAGGCGAGTTCGACGCAGGCGAGTTCGACCCGGTCGAGTTCGACGCCGAAGACGTGAACAAGGCGCTGTCGACCATCCAATAACACCTCGGTCGGCAGGTTGACGCATCCCCCGGTACCGGCGGCGCCGCGGCGTCTCCGGCCCACGTGACGCACAGACGCCTGGACGACACCTCGTTGCCAGACCCGTACCGCCGGTGGATTCTTGGTCACCTCACCACACCACCTCACCACCTCACCACCTGAAATTCGGGGGAACTACATGCCACCGGACCCGACAGACGTCACTCATCCTGCCTTTCTCGCCAACTATCTTGCTAGCCTTCCCCGGCCGGAACACGTACATGGCGACCCGGCCCGCAGTGTCCGCGAGGACGACTTCGACGGTCACCACGTCGTCATCACGACCACCTACGAGATCACCGTCGACGGCCAACCACTGAAGGCCCACATTGGGGTTTCCAACGACGGCACGGCACACTGCCACGGCCTGCCCAACTATCAGATCCCCTCGGTCGTCGACCTGGTACGCCTGATCATCACCGCCTTCCCCGAGGAGTTCTCCCCCGGGGCCTCTGGCGACGACCATGGCCCGCACGGCGATCCGGGCGAGCACCATCACCACGACGCCCACGACGCCCACGACGAGCTCCCGGAAGGGGCATGACATGGCGGTCGTCCGGCGCGACATCCTTCTCGACGACGACGCGAGAAAGGCCTATATCCGCGGAATCAAGCTCCTCAAACACGAACCTACGACGCTGCGCACGAATCAGTTCGGCATCCCCGATCCGAGCCGACCGGTACGGACCTACGACCTGTTCGTCATCCAGGGC
>NZ_CDXDOS010000008.1:0-37646 GCF_978021245.1 Frankia sp. CoBUL1 | reverse complement strand
GATCAACTTATCTAGGAAACTCCCGCTAGGTCATGGCAAGACCCTGGTCCCAGGCTCCTGGCAAATGACATCGCGCACCGGCTCACGCCCGTCATGTTGCAGTCCCTCGTAAGGATCATGAGGACGTGTCGGCGGGGTAGGGGCGATGAGGGCCTCGCCCTCAACCTGCGGCGCTTCCATCACTGGTGCGAGTTGCGATCCCTCGTAGGGGCGATGAGGACCCGAAAATCAACGCGCAGGTGGGACGGCGTGTCGTAGGCCCGGCGGAGGGGCGGGAGTGCAGCGAACCTCCGATCGAACATCACGACAGCAAAATCATGGCATAACGGTGCAATACGATCAAGATGTGGAGGCATCGCGCGGCGGCTGCCCTCCCCTCCGGGGACTACCTCGCTGCCATCTCGGTGCCATCCGGCTCGGCATGCCGGGCAGCCGGGCGCCTTCGGCCGGGGACCGATGTCGTCACCATTGTCGCCGTCACGGCGTGTCCGACGGCTCTGGCAGGTAGACAAGACCGATGAGCACCCTGCGGCTGTGGGCCCCTGAGGCGAAGACGGTCAGCCTGGTCGTGGCGGGCTCCGCCGGCGACTCGACGCACGAGATGACCGCCGGGAAACGGGGGTGGTGGTGGGTCAACGTCCCGTCCGCGAAGCATGGCACGGACTACGCCTTCCTGCTCGACGACGGCAGCGAGGAGCTGCCCGACCCCCGATCGGCCTGGCAGCCGGGGCCACTGGGGGTTCACGGCCGGTCGCGGCTGGTTGACCACTCGACCTTCCCCTGGACCGACGGGACCTGGCGGGGCATCGCGCTGGCCGGCAGCGTGCTCTACGAGCTGCACGTCGGGACGTTCACCCCGGAGGGCACCTTCGACGCGGCCATCGGCAAGCTCGACCATCTCGTCGAGCTCGGCATCGACGCCATCGAACTGCTGCCGGTCAACGCCTTCCCGGGCCGGCACGGCTGGGGTTACGACGGCGTCGGTCTGTTCGCGGTGCACGAGCCCTACGGCGGCCCGGACGGGCTCAAGCGCTTCGTCGACGCCGCGCACGCTCGCGGCCTCGGCGTGATCATGGACGTCGTCTACAACCATCTCGGTCCGGACGGCAACTACCTCGGCCGCTTCGGCCCCTACTTCACCGACCGCTACAGCACTCCGTGGGGCCCCGCGGTCAACCTCGACGCCCCCGGCTCCGACGAGGTCCGCACGTTCATCATCGACAGCGCCCTGTCCTGGCTGCGCGACTACCACTGCGACGGGCTGCGTCTCGACGCCGTCCACGCCTTTCAGGACAGCCGGGCACTGCACCTGCTGGAGGAGATCGCCGAGGCGGTCCACCGGCTCGGCGCCCAGCTGCGCCGCCCGCTGTTCGCCCTCGCCGAGTCGGACCTCAACGACCCGAAGCTGGTCGCCGCACCCGAGGCCGGCGGGTACGGCCTGGACGGGCAGTGGTGCGACGACATCCATCACGCGCTGTGGGCAACCCTGTCCGGCGAACGGCAGGGGTACTACGGGGACTTCGGTTCGATCTCGACCCTCGCCCACGCGCTGACCAGTGGGTTCGTCCACGACGGCGGCTACTCGACGTTCCGCGGGCGCTCCCACGGCCGGCCGATCCCCCCGACCACGCCCGCCTACCGGTTCGTCACCTTCCTGCAGAACCACGACCAGATCGGCAACCGGGCCGCCGGCGACCGGGCGTCAGCCACGCTCAGCGACGGCCTGCTCCGGATCGGTGCGGCCCTGCTGCTCACCTCGGCGGTCACCCCGATGCTGTTCATGGGCGAGGAGTGGGGTGCCCGCACCCCGTGGCAGTACTTCACCGACCACACCGCCCCCGGGCTGGGGGACGCGGTGCGGGAGGGTCGGCGCGCCGAGTTCGCCGCCCACGGCTGGGAGCCGCAGGACGTTCCCGATCCCCAGGACCCGGCGACCTTCCAGCAGTCGAAACTCGACTGGTCCGAACCAAGCCGGGAGGGTCACTCCGACCTGCTGGACTGGCACCGCCGGCTGATCGCGCTGCGTCGCCGGCTGCCGGCGCTGACCGACCCGGCGTGGTCCTCGGTCGCGTGCACCTTCGACGAGGAGGCCCGCTGGCTGGTGGTCCGTCGCGGCGACGTGGCGATCGTCGTGAACCTGGCCGTCGAACGGCAGGCCGTCCCCCTCGACGGCGTCCCGTTCGACGCCCCGGCCGCATCCACCCACGGGTTCACTTACATGCCGGGACGGGTGGAACTCGACGGCGAGTCGGTCGTGATCATCCGCCTGCTCCCCCTGGCCGAGCCGACCGCTGGCTGACCCGTCCGCGCACCGGCCCTCAGCGCACCGGCCCTCAGCGCCGGGTGTGGTCCCTGGACAGCACGAAATAGAGTCCGCCCAGCACCGCCAGCCCCACCAACAACACCATGACGAGCAGCACGACGTAGGTTCCCATGCACCCATGGTCGCAGGCCTCGGCACGACCGCCAGCGGGTCGTCCACGCCCGGAACGGCGAACAGATACTCCGGCCTGGTCCGGCGTCCGGACCGCAGGCTCCGACACCCCACTCGGGTGCGGCGGCCGCACGTTCGGGCCGCGCACCCGGCCGGGTGCGTCAGCCGGGCAGCATCCCGGCGACGCGGCCCGCGGTGTCGTTCCCCGCCGCGGCGTCCCGGGCCAGCGCGCTCAGCCGGGACATGGCCCGCTGGTACTTCTTGCGATGCGGCCCGGCGAGCAGCTCCGCTCCGAACAGCTCCCCGAAGGGCACGCCGGAGGCCACGACCGGGATCGACCGGTCGTAGAGCCGGTCGGCGAGGACCACGACCCGCAACGCCACCGCCTGATCCTCGACCGGCACGACCCGGTGCAGGCAGACCAGGGTGACCCCGGCCACGAGCGCGCCGTACCGGGAGGGGTGCAGCCCGGCGAGGTGCTCGCACAGCGCGGCGAATCCGTCCTCGGTCGCCCCCTCCTCGGCAGCCGCCCGCGCGCCGACCTCGTCGTCGGTACACGGCGGGGGCGCGGCCGGAAGACCCCGGTGCCGATAGTCCTCCCCGTCCACCCGGAGTATGTCGAAGCTGGCCGCCAGACCCTGGATCTCACGGCGGAAGTCGGCGGCGGCGAACCGACCGGCACCGAGGTCCTCCGGCTGGGTGTTGCCCGTCGCGGCCAGGTGGACACCGGCCTCGACGAGCCGGGTCAGCAGGCTGGACACCAGCACCGTGTCGCCGGGATCGTCGAGCTCGAACTCGTCGATCGCGACCAGGCGCAGGCCCGCGAGGGCCCGCGCGGTCGCGGCGAATCCCAACGCGCCGACCAGGGAGGTCAGTTCTACGAACGTGCCATACGCCTTCGGACCGGGCACGGCGTGCCACAGCGAGGCGAGCAGGTGGGTCTTGCCGACGCCGAAGCCGCCGTCGAGGTACACCCCCGGCCGCATTCCGGACGGACCGGCGCTCCCGGAACGGCGCGGGCCCGATCCGAACGGACCCGATCCGGACGGACCCGACACCCCCGTCCCCCGGGTCAGGAGCCCGAACAGGCCGCCCTTCCCGGAACGGCCCGCATACCTGGAACGGCTGGAACGATCTGAACGGCTGGACCGCCCGGACGAGGCGGTCAACCGGTCGGCGAACGCGGACAGCGCCATGACCGCGGCGGCCTGGCTCGGCTCGGCCGGATCGGGCAGGTAGCCGGCGAACCGGACCGCGTCGAACCGGGGCGGCGGGACGAGCGCCGCGACCAGGTCCCCGGGCGGCACAATCGGCCGGCGATCGACGAGACGCTGCGCCACCCGCCCAGCGTACGGAGACGCCCGTACCCGTCGCCCCGGCCCGCGGTATCGCGGCCGACGTCACAACGACCGCGATACCACAACAGTTGATCGGCCCCGGGCCGGCCATGGGCTCGCCGCCGACCTGGGTTCGCCGCCGATCGGATGACCAGCACCGTCGCCCGTTACAGTCGGCCCGGTGCGACGTATCTTCCCGGTTCCACCCCCGTTCGCCGGTTCCGCGGGGGCCGCCGGGGCGGTGGCCTCCGGGAAGGCCGCAGCGACCACAGACGCCGCAGCGACCACAGACTCCACGGCCGCGGCGGGCGCCGGGCTCGCGAGGAAGGCCGTCGAGGACATCGAGGACATCGATCTCGACGAGGTGTACGCCTACCCCCCGTCCGCCGCGCATACCCCCTACACCCGGGCAAACTTCGTGGCCTCGGTCGATGGGGCCGCCGAGGTGGGCGGCCGCTCGGGCCCCCTGGGCGGGGAAGCCGACCTGCGGGTCTTCCGGTTGCTGCGCTGGCTCAGCGACGTGGTGCTGGTCGGTGCCGGCACCGCCCGGACGGAGAACTACGGGCCGGTGGTCATCCCGCCCGAACGGCGGGAGCGGCGCGTCGCCGCGGGGCTCGCGGCGGTGCCCCCGATCGCGGTCGTGACCGCGACGGCGGGCTTCGACCCGGGTGCCCGGCTGTTCCGCGGGGAGATCCGACCGGTGCTACTGACCTGCGAGACCGCGCCCCTCGATCGGCGCCGGCGGCTGGCGGCGGTCGCCGACATCGCGATCTGCGGCGGCAGCGCCGTTGAACCCGACCTCGCCGTCCGGGCCCTGGCGGAACGGGGAATGACCCGCATCCTCACCGAGGGCGGTCCGCTGCTGCACTCCCAGCTCGCCGCGGCGGGTCTCCTCGACGAGCTGTGCCTGACGATCGCCCCGGTACTGGCCGGACCGGGCCGACTCGGGATCATGAAAGGCGAGCCGTGGCCGGCACCGGCCGCGCTCACCCTGACCCAGATCCTCGCCGAGGACGACGTCCTGTTCCTGCGTTACCGGCGCTGAACCGGCACCGGCGTCATCCACAGTCGCGTCGCCGCGCGGGCGCGGGCGGGCGGGCCGCTGTTAGCGTCGCCACCGGTAAACCTGATCACGATCTGGGTGGTGTGCGCATGACGGTGCCCGAGGGACGTCGCGCGACGGTGGCCGTCGCCCTGGCCCAAGCCCGGCGTGCCCGGCTGGACGTAGCCGCCGCGCTGGAGCGGATCTCGGCGGTCGGTGCCGAGGCCTGGGAGGGTCGTCAGGCCGAGGTCTGGCAACGCCGGATGCGGCGGCTCGCGGCGGAGGCGGCCATGGCCCTCGATCGGTGCGTGCAGGCCTGCGAGACAGCGCTGCAGGTCCGCGAGACAGCGTTCGCCCCGGCCGGCCCCGGCGGGCCGCGGAAGGTCGGCTGACGCGCATGCCCGGACCAAGCGGCCGGGTGCTCGTCGACCCCGACCGGATGCGTGTGCTGGTGTCCAGCGTGACCGAGGCCGGGGATCTGCTGCGCTCCTGGTCCCGCTCCCTCGTCGCGGCGTTGACGGATGCCGGGTTGCCGCCCGCCCCGGCGGAACGGCTCGGCGCGCTGGAGGACGAAGTCAAGGCCGAGGTCACCATGCTGCGGCGCCGGCTGCGTCTCGCCGAGGGCGTCGACGACGGGATCGGCATCACGATCAGGCCGACATCCGCCCCGCTTCGGCGGCCGGTGCACCGCGAGGCGCCGGGCATTCCTGGTACCTCCGAGGCGCCCCGCACCTCCGAGCAGGCCGTGGCCGCCGGACGGGCGTTGGCGCACTCGCTGCGGGGGGACGCGCCGGACCGGCACGGATCAGGCCGGCACGGATCAGGCCGGGGCGGAACGGGCCGGGGCGGAACGGGCGGAAACGCCTCAGGCATGGTCACCCCGCGTGACGCGCTGACCGTGCTGCGGTCCCGGATGAACGACCCGGACTTCGTCCTGGGCTTTCACGACGCGCTGGGACCCGACGGGCTCGCGCGGCTGCTCTCCCGGGTGGAGGGACTGTCGCGGGGGCCGATGGTCCGCCGTCCACCCGAACCGCTCGGCTTCGACCGGCGGGATCCTCGGCGCCACCCTGGCCTCCTACAGCCACCGGCGAACTCTCGACGCCGCCTGGCTCGGTCGGTTCAACACCGCCGGGAGAACCGACACGGCCGAGACGGTCCTACTGACCCCCCTGCTCGCCTCGGCCCGCCTCGACAGCGCGCTGCTGGACCGGCTGGGCCGGATGGCCTTCGGACCGGGTGACCGGCCAGGTAACGGACCGGGTGACCGGCCAGGTAACGGACCCAGGTAACGGACCAGGTGATGCCACGGTCGCCCCGTCGGCGCCGCACGACGTCGGCCTGCTCGCCCCCGCCGTGGCCGGGCCCACGAGCCGGGGCCGACCGACCGTCACCGACTACCAGGGGGTGCTGCTGGACGCCATCGCCGCGACCCCGGCGCTGGCCGCCCGGTTCGCGGCGGACCACATCGACACCATCCTGCGCGGCGCGGCCGTGCTCGCCCTTCCGCTGCCGGTGGATCTCGCGACGGCCCGATCCCTGGAAGATGCCTGGATCCGGCTGGTGGCCGCGGCGGGAAGCCAGGAGAGCCGCCGTGCCGATCCGCGGGCCTCGGCCTCGTTCGTCTCCCGGCTGGCCGGGGCCGTGCAGGCGACCGGTGACCGGCCATTGCTCCTCCGGCTGCGGGCGGCCCTCGTCCCGGCGCTACGGACCTATCGGGACGAGCTCTACGACGCCATCACCGCCGTGGTCCCCGGTCCCACGGTGGACCCGCAGACCGGGGCCGCGGCGGCGCAGTCCGCCCTGGTCGAGCTGATCCCGCTCGAGGCGTGGGAGTCGCTGCTGCGGGAGTGCCTGCGCGGCGGGGCGCTGGCCGGTCTACTCGCCCAGGATGTCACGACCTACGGTCTTCATCTCGACGACCAGGTAGCCGCCTCGGTCCAGGGCTGGAAAACGGCCCCCGGCGGGTATTCGTCGAGCCCCCTGGCATTGGGCTACCTGCGGGTCGAACGCGCGCAGGCGTTCTTCGCCGGCGCCCTCGCCGATGCGACCGAGGCGGTGCTGCGCGAGCATGCCGACGCGGTCGGCGCCCACCGCCGGCAGCAGGCGGTGCTGCTCGACGTGCTCGGGGAGGTGGGCAAGTCCATCGATCCGACGAACCCACCGGGCACCTTCGTCCATCTGGGCGTCGGGGTCACCGTGGAGATGATCGAGGCCTGGATCCGGGCCCGTTACAGCGACCTGCCGATCACCCACCCCGCCCAAGTCGTCGCGGACCTGCGGGGCGCCTCCCGGGTCCTGCCCGGCTGGGCGGCGGCCTACGAGACCAGCGCCCGCCGGCTCTGGGACCGCCGGGATCGTGACCCGCTCCGGCCGATCGCGGTGACCCCCGCCGGCGGGCCGTGCCGCGTCTACACCGGCGATCCGAGGGCCGATGGGTTCATCACCTCGCCGGCGGAGAACTTCCTCGACGCCTCGGGGAATCCGCGTCCGTCCGCGCGGATGACCCCGACCCAGCGGCGTGCCTATGCCGCCTGGCTCGCGAGCCCGGCGATGGTCGCGAACAACGACCGCATCTCGTTCCTCGACGGCCGGGCCGGCAGCCGGGGATCCTCCCTGCCACCGGACTGGGGGCGGCGGCCGGGCTGACCCGGCCCCCGGCTCTCCCCGTCGCCACCGGCTAGATGATCATCCCGGCGCCGAGAGTGGTCCCGGTCGACTCGTCGATGAGCAGGACGCTGCCGGTGTTCCGGTTGCGGCGGTACAGGTCGTAGCACAGCGGGGACGTCGTCCGCAGGGCGATCCGGCCGATGTCGTTCAGACCCAGCGTCTCGACGGTCTCGTCGCGGTGCAGGGTGTCGATGTCGACGCGGTAGCAGATGTCGGTGACCATCGCCCGTACCGAACGGGTGGTGTGCTTGATCCCGATCCAGGCCCGGCGGCGCAGCGGGGCGTCGACCATCCAGGAGACCATCAGGTTGAGTTCCTGGCCGACGGTCGGCTGGTTCATCGGCCGGGCGATCATGTCGCCCCGGGAGACGTCCAGATCGTCCTCGAGCCGGATGGTCACCGACATCGGCGGGAAGGCCTCGTCAACCGGGCCGTCGAACGTGTCGATGCCGACGATCCGCGTGGTCAGCCCGGAGGGCAGGACGACGACCTCGTCGCCGGGCTTAAGCACCCCGCCGGCGACCTGACCGGCGTACCCGCGGTAGTCGTGCAGGTCGTCGTTCCGCGGCCGGACCACCCACTGCACCGGGAAGCGCACATCGATGAGGTTGCGGTCGGAGGCGATGTGGAGCTCCTCCAGGTGGTGCAGCAGCGAGCTGCCCCCGTACCAGGGAGTGCTCGGCGACCGGGAGACCACGTTGTCCCCGCCCAGCGCGGAGATCGGGATCGTCGTGACGTCGACGATCTCCAGTTTCGCCGCGAAGTGCCGGAACTCCTCCTTGATCTTCTCGAAGACGTCCCGATCGAAGTCGACGAGGTCCATCTTGTTCACACAGAGCACCAGATGGGGCACTCGCAGCAAGGACGTCAGGAAGGCGTGCCGGCGGGTCTGCTCGACGACCCCCTTGCGCGCGTCGACGAGCAGCAGCGCGAGGTCGGCGGTGGACGCGCCGGTGACCATGTTGCGGGTGTACTGCACGTGCCCGGGGGTGTCGGCGAGGATGAACGACCGCCGGGGCGTGGCGAAGTAACGGTACGCGACGTCGATCGTGATGCCCTGCTCCCGCTCGGCCCGCAGACCATCGGTGAGCAGCGCGAGGTCGACGTAGCCGTCGCCGCGCTCCCGACTGGTCCGCTCGACCGCGGCAAGCTGGTCGGAGAACAGCGACTTCGTGTCGTAGAGGAGGCGCCCGATCAGGGTCGACTTCCCGTCGTCGACGGACCCCGCCGTCGCGACCCGCAGCAACTCGGCCATCAGAAGTACCCCTCCCGCTTACGGTCCTCCATCGCCGCCTCGCTGACCCGGTCGTCAGCCCGGGTCGCGCCGCGTTCGGTGAGCCGGGTGGTGGCCACCTCGGCGATGACCTCCTCGACGGTCGCCGCGGTTGACTCGACCGCTCCGGTGCAGGTGATGTCGCCCACCGTGCGATAGCGCACCTGCCGGGGCGCCGCCGTCTCACCGGCCAGGGGGCGGGTCAGCGGCGTGACCGCCAGCAGCATGCCGTCACGCTCGAACACGTCCCGGCGATGCGCGTAGTAGATGGAGGGGATCTCCAGCCGTTCCTGGGCGATGTACCGCCAGATGTCGAGCTCGGTCCAGTTCGACAGCGGGAACACCCGGATGTGCTCACCGGGGCGGTGCCGGCCGTTGTAGAGCGACCACAGCTCGGGGCGCTGGTTCTTGGGGTCCCACTGGCCGAACTCGTCCCGGAAGGAGTAAACTCGTTCTTTGGCCCGCGCCTTCTCCTCGTCCCGGCGCGCGCCGCCGAACACCGCGTCGAACTTGTTGTCGGCGATGGCGTCGAGCAGCACCGGTGTCTGTAGCTGGTTACGTGAGGCTCCCGGACGGGTGTCTTCGGTGAGCACGCCCTCGTCAATGGCGGCCTGGACGGAACCGACCACCAGGCGGGCGGCGAGCTCCGCCGCCCGCCTGTCCCGAAACTCGAGGACCTCGTCGAAGTTGTGCCCGGTGTCGATGTGCAGCAGGGGGAACGGCAGCTTCGCGGGCCAGAAGGCCTTCTGCGCGACCCGGAGCATGACGATCGAGTCCTTCCCGCCACTGAACAGCAGGGCGGGACGCTCGAACTCCGCGGCCACCTCGCGGAAGATGTGGACGGCCTCGGCCTCAAGCATCTGCAGCTGGGTGAGCTCGTAACCCATCACCGGCACGCGAAACCCCCCGTCGAGGCGATGTGTCCCACCAAAGTAGCGGACACGGCGGCCCTGCCGGCGGTTCCGGCGGCATTACGCCCCTCACGGTGGACCCATATCCACGACCGACGCCATCCAGAACAACCATGGATCGACAATCGCCACCCTCCGCGGCCGCTCCGAGGGCGCTCCGCAGGCACGCGCCTCAACCGCCGGAGCCCCCCGCGGCGCCGATCGCCCGGAGAACCTCCGATGCCCAGCTCGCAGCACAGATGACCAGGTCGGGCAACAGCGGGTCGGGCTGGTTGTACCGCGGCGGCGAGCCGTCCAGCCGGCTGGTGTGCAGCCCCGCCGACCGCGCGACCGCCACCGGGGCGGCGGAGTCCCACTCGTACTGGCCGCCGGCGTGCAGGTAGATCTCGGCCTCCCCGCGGATGACGGCGCAGGCCTTCGCACCGGCCGAACCCATCGGGACGATGGTGGCGCCCAGTGCCTCCGCGACCTCCGTGACCAGCTGTGGGGCCCGGGTCCGGCTGACCACGATCCGTGGCGGACGCGCCTCGGCCAGCCGCGGCGGCAGCCCGCCCGCGCTGGACAGCGTCAACCCGAGCGCCGGCAGCGCCACCGCGCCCGAGACGAGCTCGCCGGCCTGCCAGAGCGCGACATGCACCGCCCAGTCCGACCTGCCGGGCTCGGCGAACTCGCGGGTGCCGTCCAGGGGATCGACGATCCAGACCCGCTCCGCGGACAGCCGCGCGACGTCGTCAACGCCCTCCTCGGACAGCACAGCGTCCCGCGGGCGGTGCCGCGCCAACGCCCGGGCCAGGAGCTGATGCGAACGCGCGTCCCCGGCGTCACGCAGGGTCGCGGGTTCGGCGAACCCGACCTCCTCCCTGATCCGCAACAGCAGTTTGCCGGTGTCCGTGGCCAGCCGTCGGGCCAGGACGTCGTCATCGAGTTCGTCGGTCGCGATGTCGACCGGCACGGTGGACGGCGGGCGGGTGTCATCGGTGTTCATTGGGATGGAGTCTGTCACCAGCTACCGTCGCAAGTGTGAGTACCACCTCCCATCCCGCCCCCGGTCCTGATCACCATCCCAGGTCCGGTGCCAACGGTGCCGCCAGTGCGACCGGCGGATCCGGCAAGTCCGGCGGGTCCGGACCAACCCCCGTCCTGGCGACGCCGGCCCGGGGCGCGGAGCTGACGGCCGCGTCGGTCGCCTGGCCGTCGCTGGCCCTGCGCCCGACCCAGCTCGCCGAGCTGGAACTGCTGCTGCTCGGTGCCTTCGGGTCGGAACCCGGTTATCCCGAGGACCCCGAGATCAACGGCGTGCCGGTGCCGACCCTCGTCGTCGGCGCAGCCGAGGCCGAGGCACTGACACCGAGTTCCACGGCGGCCCTGCGGGACACCGAGGGAGTGATGATCGCGGCGCTGCACCTCCGAACGACCATTCCCCTGCCGGACCAGCCGGGGGGGTCGGACGGACCCCGGGTCCGGCTGGTCGGCACGGTCGAGGGCATCCGGCTGCCCCACCACCCCGATCACCCCGGCCTGCGGCTCACCCCGACCCAGGTCCGGGCCGAGCTGCTCGCCCGAGGCTGGATCAGCCTCGAGGCGGGTTCCGGCGCGTGCTGGGCGGTGTGGGCGGACGGCCTGCTCCACACGGCGGACGTGGGCCGGATCCGGGCGCTGACCCGGCAGGGCAAACGGTGTGTCGTCCTCGCCCCGGTGGGTGGCGCCGATCCCGCAGACGCCGAGCATCACCTGCGGGTCCGTTGCCTGCTCGCCGCTCTCAAAGCGGTTGACGCCCCGTTGCGGGCCGCCGAGGCGACGCTCTCCTCGGAGGCGCTCGCCGCCGACGCGATCAGCCCGCCGGGTGTTGCCGGCCGGCGGTCGGAACCGCAGCCGGACCCCTACCGGCGGCCGAAAGCCGGCGAGGCGGGAACGCCGGAGCACCGCAGCCTGCTGGTCCTCGTTCCGGTCATCCCGTCGGAGGCGCTGGCCACCCCCCGCGAACCGGGCATGAGCGCGACGGTCCTGAAAACATCCGCGAAACCGAGCGACGCGGCGGCGGGGGTACCGGGCCCGGCCACGGCCGTGACGCCCGCCCCCCCGGCGCCGACGGACCTGGCGGACATCGCGTGGGCGGCGGCGGGCGCGGCCTGGACAGGCGCGGAGACGGCGGCAAGCTCCGCCGACGAACTGGCGAAACTCGCCGCCCAGCGGGCGCATCTGGCCAGCTTCTACGGCCTGACCGGCAGCCTCATCGGGCCGGCGATCGGGGCACCCGGGCGGATGGAGCTGGCCTCGCTGCTCGACGCTGGCAACCCGATACCGGCCGAACTGACCCCGCCGACGGTGGCCGCGGAGCTCTCCCGCGCCATCCCACCACGTTCGAAGCGGGGCCTGACCGTGTTTCTCACCGGGCTGTCCGGCTCCGGGAAGTCGACGCTGGCCGGCCTGCTCGTCTGCCGACTGCTGGAATACGGCGGACGCCGGCTCACTTTGCTCGACGGGGACGTCGTGCGGACCCACCTGTCCCAGGGACTGGGATTCTCCCGCGCCGACCGCGATATCAACGTCCGACGGATCGGCTTCGTCGCGGCCCAGGTCGCGGGAGCCGGAGGCACCGCGGTGTGCGCGCCGATCGCGCCGTACGCCGACGTGCGCACCCAGGTCCGGGGGATGGTCCGGGCCGCAAGCGGCGGATTCGTGCTGGTACACGTGTCCACACCGCTGGAGGTGTGCGAGGCGCGGGACCGCAAGGGGCTCTATGCCAAGGCGCGCGCAGGCGTCCTGCCCGCCTTCACCGGCGTGTCCGATCCGTACGAGACGCCGACCGACGCCGACGTCACGGTGAACACCGCGGAGCTCTCCGCCGAGGACGCCGTGGACCGGATCATCGACCACCTACGCCACGCTGGCTGGCTGGATAGCTGATCATGCGGGCCCCTAATACGCCCCCTCGCGACGCAGCACGGCGAACACGGTGCGCCAGAGGATGACGAAGTCCATCGCCAGTGACCAGTTCTCGACGTAGCGCAGGTCGAGACGGACCGACTCGTCCCATTCGAGGTCCGACCGACCGCTGATCTGCCACAGCCCGGTCAGCCCCGGCTTCACCATCAGCCGGCGGTGCACGTCGTCCTCGTAGCGGGCGACCTCCGACGGCAGCGGCGGACGCGGCCCCACCAGCGACATCGTGCCGCCCAGCACGTTGAACAACTGCGGCAGCTCGTCGAGCGACCACTTGCGCAGGAACTTCCCGACCTTGGTGATCCGCGGGTCGTCACGCATCTTGAACAACAGCCCCTCGGCCCGCTCGTTGCGGGACTCCAGCTCCGCCTTGCGCGCCTCCGCGTCAACGAACATCGACCGGAACTTGTACATCGTGAAGTGCTCACCACCCCGCCCCACCCGGATCTGCTTGAACAACGCCGGGCCGCGGCTGGTCAGGCGCACCGCGAGCCCGAGACCGAGCAGCAGCGGGGAGAACAGCAGGATGATCGTTCCGGCCACGCACCGGTCGAAGAGCATCTTCATCACCCGACGGGTACCGGTGAGCTCCGGCTCCTCGATGTGCAGCAACGGCAGCCCGGCCACCGGACGAATCGAGATCCGCGGCCCGGTCACGTCGGTCAGCGCCGAGGAGACCAGCACGTCGACGTCGCTGCCCTCCAGCGTCCACAGCACCCGGCGCAACGTCTCGCCGTCCATCTGCGGACTGATCGCAACCGTGGTGGCGTGCGTCGCCCGGATGGCCGTGTGCAGGGTTTCCGAGGTGCCGACGATCGGCACCCCGAGCAGATCGAACCCACTGCGTTCCGGGGAGTCGTGACTGTGCCGGCCGGGCGAGCGGTCGAGCACGACACCGACGACCGACCAACCCGACGTCGGATCCCGCTGGGCCAGCCGGACCAGGGTGGCAGCCGACTCCCCGGCCCCGACCACGAGCACCCGGTGCAGGCAACGACCGGCCCGGCGCATCCGGTGTAGGAGGCCGCGACCGACGACCCGACCCACCATGGAGAACAGGGTCGCGGCCGGGAAGGCGATCAGCACGTAACTACGGGCGATCTCCGCCTTCGTCGCATACGAGGCGATGGCCACCGCCGCGGTGAACCGGGCCGCCGTGTTGACCACCCGCCGGAACTCCTCCGACCCGCCACCGAGGAACCGGCTCTCGTAGGCCCGGTTCAGGGACATCGCCAGCACCCAGGCGAGCGGCAGCAGAACCGTCATGAGGATGTACGGCTTGGAGGACACCGGCTGGGTGCCGAAGTCGACCAGGTCACCGAATCGCACGAAATACGCGAGCCCCGCTGCCACCACGCAGGCGGCCGCGTCGAACAGGACGAGCAGCCGGACGTAACGCCGTTCCCAGGTCACCTGAGCGCGATAGCCGCCCGTCTCGACGGCGGCCGGGCTCACCCGCCCCGCGCTGTGCCGCCCGCCGGGCCCGGTGGCCGTGCGGCTCGGCGGTGCGCCGGCGGGCCGGCCGGCCGTTCCCGCCGGCGCGTCCGGCGGGAACGGCATCCCCTGCCCGCCGCGGGTGCGCGGAACGAAGTTCGACCCAGCGGTCGCGCGCGTGCCGCCGGACACCGTCTCCGTCACTCGTGGTCCCCCCCAGCACCGCGACGGCGCGCGTCGACGACACCGACCGGACCCGGCCGAACGGACTGGCCCAGCGACGCCGGCACGTGCCCGAGCCCGAGCCCGAACGAGGATCCGAGCGGGCCCGGAGGTGTCATCGTCCTCCCCGTTCGGCGGCCCGCGGCACCCCTCGCTCAGACAGCCACGAATTCATCCCTCGGTGGTACATCGACCGGACCTCCAGCGATCTTCCCCCCGCCACTGACTGTGGGCCGTCCCGAACGACGAGCCGAACGCACGCATCATCCAGGTCCCACTGGAGTGTGTCGGCACACGCCGGAGCGAACTGGAGTACCGGACGCCGACACGGGTGGCGCTCCGTGGTCACGGGGGCAACGTTACCGGCTGCGCCGAGACGATCTACCAGCGGCCCGGCCAGGCGATGGCGGCGTGGCGCCCCAACCGCCGACCGTGGCGATGGCGTGATCCGTGCGTTTATGGCGACTCACAGTAACAGAGATGCGGTCGTCGGGCAGCGACCGCCATGACGAACCTTCCGAGTCGACGAACCTTCCAAGTCCGCCCACCGATGCGGACATAACGGACACCATCGACCCACAGACGCCTGACGCATACACTGCGCACACAAACAGCGGCGATAATGCTACTCTGCGTTATGGATCGCGGGTCTCGACTCGGGATCCGTCGGCTGCCCGCCCCCGCAGGCACCGGGGGGGTGGGGCTGTGCGATCCGGCGCGCCCCGTGCGACGTCGCCGACGTGATATCGCCGGGGTGACGTCCCCCGGGATTGATGTCACCTGGAGTGATACCGCCCGGGTGAGGCCGGTGAGCACAGTCACGGGACGGTCGGCGCCTGCCGGACGGGTGGGGGCGCCCAGGCAGGCGCCGGCTGCCGTCCCGACCCTCCGCCGGCCTACCCGGCAGCCAGCCGCCTCAGGGCAGGGCGGTGACGACGTCCGCCAGCGGCTTGCGGGCACCGGTGTAGAACGGCGTCTCCAGCCTGGTGTGCCGTCGCGTCGCGCTGGCCCGAAGGTGCCGGATGCAGTCGACGATCCGGTGCAGCTCATCCGCCTCGAAGGCGAGCAGCCACTCGTAGTCGCCCAGTCCGAACGAAGCCACCGTGTTGGCCCGGACGTCCTCGTACTCCCGGCCCATGATCCCGTGCTCGGCTAGCATCCCGCGCCGTTCATAGTCCGGCAGCAGGTACCACTCCAGCGAGCGGTTGAACGGGTAGACGCAGAGATAACCGCGGGGGTCCTCCCGCCGGACGAAGGCGGGGATGTGGTTCTGGTTGAACTCCGCCGGCCGGTGCAGGCCGACCGCCGACCACACCGGACGCAGGTGCCCGCCCAGGGCCGTCCGCCGGAACCGCTGGTAGGTCTCCTGCAGCAGGTCCGGGTCCGGGCTCGTCCACCAGACCATCAGGTCCGCATCGGCCCGGTAGCCCGAGATCTCGTAGACACCGCGGGTGTAGACGTCCTTGGCCAGCGCCCCGTCGAGCAGGGCGGTCGCCTCGTCGATCAGCGGGGTCCGCTCGGCGGGTAGCGGACGGTCGGCCGCGAAGACCGACCATCCCGTGTAGAGCAGCTCCGCGTTGAGTTCGCGGGCCGATTTCGTAGACTCCGACATTCCCAGCCTCCCTCACCGGCGGCCGGACGCGGTCCGGGCCGGTGCACGTGATCAGATTCCCGGGCCCACCGGATCGGCCGGACTGCCCTGCGCCGTCCGGGTAGCCCTCAGCACCGCGTGCGCGGCGGTCTCCCCCGACCGGATGCAGGCCGGGATGCCTACACCGTCGTATCCCGCGCCGGCCAGGGCGATCCCCACTGGAAGCCCCCGGCGCACCGCGGCGATCCGGTTGAGATGACCCGGCAGGTACTGCGGGAGTGCCCCGCCCCAGCGACTCACCCGGGTCGCTACCGGCCGACCGGACAGGCCGGTGATCTGCGCGATCTCCGCCGCCGCCACCCCGGCGAGCTCCACGTCCCCGCGCTGCAGGTCCTGTTCGGCACCGGCGCGGCCGATGCTCGCCCGCACCACCGTGAGCCGGTCGGAGCCCAGGTGCGGCCACTTGGCGGACAGGAAGGTGGCCGCCTTCACCGCGGTGCCCGCCCGGGCGGGCACGAGGAATCCGCTGCCGGGTGGCGGCGCGACATCCCGGTAGACCAGCGTCACCAGGCCGACCGAGGCGTAGGGCACACCGGCAAGCAGGGCGGAGGCATGCGGGGCCAGCGGCGCCAGCAGGGCGCGGGCCACCCCGGCAGGCACCGCGAGGATCACGGCGTCGGCCTGGAACGGCCCGAGGGCGTCCGCGCCGCCCACCCGGTCACAGTTGACCTGCCAGCCGCCCGCGGTCTTCGCGATCGAGCGGACGAGCACCCCGGTGCGCACGGTGGCGCCGGACTGCGCCGCCACTCGCGCCGCGAAGGAGCCCAGCCCCCCCCGAAGCGTGGCGAACAGCGGCGCCGTCGAGGTCGTCGTCGCGGGTCCGGTACGGGCCCGCACCCGGTGCGCGCCGAGGAGCAGCGAGCGGTCCTCGGCGAAGATGGGGACAAGCTGGGGCACGGTCGCCCGCAGCGACAGCGCGTCCGCCCGGCCCGCATACACCCCCCCGAGCAGCGGATCCACCAGCAGGTCGACGACTTCGCGCCCGACCCGCGTGCCCACGTAGCGACCGACGGTCGGATCGTCGGCGAAACGCGTCCGCGGCAACACCAGGTCGGCGGCGGCCCGCGCCAGCCCCCACGGGGACAGCACCCGCGAGCGGAGCAGGCCGAGGACGTCGGTCGGCACTCCGAGCAGGGTGTTCGGGGGGATGGGATGCAGCCGGCCGCGGATCCACAGTGACGCTGACGTCGTGGCCGGATGCACGATCTCGTGCCCGAGCCCGATCTGCCGGGCCAGGCGGAGTCCGTCGGGAACCCGGGCGAGGAAGGACTCCGCGCCCTCTTCGACGTCCAGACCCTCGATCGGGGTGGTACGCAGCTTGCCACCGACCCGGTCCGCCGCATCGAGGACGGTCACTTCGGCGTGCCCGGCCAGGGCGCGGGCGGCCGAGAGCCCGGCGATACCCCCACCGACGATCACAACCCGCACGTTCCTGCCGCCCTTCACGTTGAGTGGTGCCGCCCGCCAGCTTTCACCATCGGGCCGGTGCCAGTGAACCGGCCCGATGAAGGCGGATCACCTGCCCTGGACTCATCTGCCGTGGATCATCCGCCGTGGACGAGGTCGGCGACGTGCGCGAGCACGCCCGGATCGGTCTGCGGCAGCACCCCGTGGCCGAGGTTGAACACGTGCCCCTCCGCCTCGGCCCCGCGGGCGCAGACGTCACGCACCTTGGCGGCGAGCACCGGTTCGGGGGCGAAGACCGCGGTCGGGTCGAGGTTTCCCTGCACGGCGTGACCGGGCCCGATCCGCCGGGCGGCCTCGTCGAGAGGGACCCGCCAGTCGACGCCGACGACGTCCGCACCCGCCTGGCCCATCGCGGTGAGCAGCTCACCGGTGTTCACACCAAAGTGGATGCGCGGCACCTCACCGGCGAAGGCCGCCAGCACCCGAGCGCTGTGCGGCGCGACGTAGCGATGGTAGTCCGCCTCGTCCAGCGCCCCGGCCCAGGAGTCGAACAGCTGCAGCGCGTCGACACCGGCATCCACCTGGACCCGCAGGAAGGCGGTGGTGATGTCGGCGAGCCGGGCCAGCAGGGCGTGCCAGAGCTTCGGTTCGCTGTACATCAACGCCTTGGTGCGGGCGTGGTCGCGACTCGGTCCGCCCTCGATGAGGTAGCTCGCGAGGGTGAACGGCGCCCCGGCGAACCCGATCAGCGGGGTTGAACCCAGCTCGGCCAGCAGTAGCCGGACCGCGTCGGCCACGTAGGGAACGTCGTCCGGCTCCAGTGCACGCAACGCGGCGAGCCCGACGGCGTCCCGCACGGGCTCGGCCACCACCGGTCCGATCCCGGCGACGATGTCGATGTCGAGGCCGATCGCGACCAGGGGCACCACGATGTCGGAGAAGAAGATCGCCGCGTCCGGCCGGAACCGGCGTACCGGCTGGAGCGTGATCTCCGTGATCATCTCGGCGTCCCGGCAGGAGTCGAGCATGGCGACTCCCGCGCGCAGTGCCCGGTACTCGGGCAGGACCCGCCCGGCCTGACGCATGAACCACACCGGCGTGGTCCCGGGGTGCTCCCGTCGACAGGCACGCAGGAAGGGCGCGGTGTCGGCCAGGCCGGGCCGCCGGGCGAGCGCTGCACCGGTCGGCGGGGGCGAGACGCCACCCGGCCCGGATCCGGGTCGCGCGTCAACGTGGAGGACAGGCATGGGTCGATCGTTGCACGCCTGTGGGAGGTGTGGGAGTACGGCCGTAGCGGGATGGGCCACCACACGGGCCTGACGGCTCCCAGCGGCGAGGACCGGGGAGTACGAACCGGAACGTTGCACATCCGCTATCTTCTACTCTGAGTAGAAGAACTTCCAGGTTCAGCCGGTGTCGGGCGCTCCCGCCCGTCGAGGCCGCGCTCGGCGGACGGGGACGAACGATCGAGCGGACGTGACGAATCCCGCGGTCGCCGTGGCACAGCCACGGCGCGTCCCGGCTCCCGGAGCGCCAAGGCGCCCGGACAGTGGAACGCCTCAGTGTCATCTGCTACGTCGTCTGCTACGACGCCATCTGCTACGACGAGGAGTCACCGATGACCGGTCGTGCCCCGAGCGGCGCCTTCCAGCCCCTTGCCCTGGCCCGCGTCGTCTCGCTCGCCGAGGCGTCGTCCTTCCTTCTGCTGCTCGTCGCGACCGCGATCAAATACGGTGCCGGCCACCCGATCGGCGTGCGGATCCTCGGCCCGACCCACGGCGTGCTCTTCCTCACCTACTGCGCCCTCATCGGCTACCTCTCGATGGTCGGGCGCTGGCGCCGTAAGCGGACCGTACTCGCGCTGATCGCCGCGGTGCTGCCTGTCGCCCCGTTCTTCGTCGAGCGGCACTGGCTGCGCGGCGACGCCGTCCGGCTGGGCAGCGTGAAGCCGGCACGCCCCACCTCGAAGCCGGCCGGCCAGGCGGGCTGAGCCTGGGGCCGGCCCGACCCCACCGGCCCACAGACCGGGCGATCCGCCCCGCACCGCCCCGAGACGGGCTCACGCGACACGCCGGAGAGAATGCACGGACATCCGCTCGTCCCGTGGCACCGTCAGTCCGGTCGGAATTGGGGTAGAGGGTGCGCGTCATCCCGCGTTCCCCCTCCCTCCGGCCGTGGCGAATGGCGCGCGATCCGTGGTTATGCGCCCACCACGATCCAACGGGACGCATCACGGGCAGACGTGCGCGGGGAGTGGTGGTCGAGTGGAACAGGTCCGGGTGAGCGCCGAGGATCACATCGTTCTCGTCTGCATCGCATGCCGCGACGAGCGCATCTTCGAGCAACCTCCGTGCTCCGACGGGCACGGTGACGACTGCCCGGAGTGGGCCTGCACCTCCTGTGGCACCGCGGTGCTGGTCGGGCCGGCCCCCGCGGAGCGGCCGACGACCCGGCCGAGGCCCGTGCGCGAGACCCCCGCAGTCCGAGATCTCCGCGGCCGCGATCGTGCCGCCGCGCGGATCCCGGCGTGAGCCTGCACAGTTCCGCCCCTCAGCCGGGGTATTCCGGACACCGGCTCACCGGTTCCCGCCCGCACGCAACGGGACCGAACCCGTACGCTCCGGCGTCTGGCCAGCATGATCACGACAGACGTCCTACCGTTGCCGTCATGGGGGTCGCGCAGTCATCCGAGGCGAGCCCTCCGATCTTCCTCGCGGTCACCGACGCCCTGCGCGCGGGGATCGCGCGGCTACGCCCGGAGGTGGCGGTGCACGAGGTGGCGGCACCCACCCGGGTCGCGCCGTTCTCCTTCGCTCTGGCCGGCGGGCTGACTGGGGACGAGGCCGACACCGCGGCCGGCCGGCTCATCCTGCTCATGGATCCCCAGGGACAGCCGGCCTGGCAGGGCACGGCCCGCATCGTCTGCTACGCCCGCGCGAGCATCGACCGGGAGATCGCCGGCGATCCCCTGCTCGCCGAGGTCGCCTGGTCGTGGCTGCGGGAATCATTGGAGGCGCACGGCGCGGGCGTGCGCGCCCTGGGCGGCACGGTCACGGCCACCGCATCACAACGCTTCGGCGTGCTCGCGGCCGACGGGGACAGTTTCGACGTGGAGCTGCGCTGCTCCTGGTCACCCGACTGGGCGGAGACCGCCCTCGCATCCGACCGCGGCCCCGCGGGGCCGGACGCGCAGGGCCGGCTGCCTTGGAGCGCCTCGGCGACGGTCGCCCACCTGCTCGCGTTCGGGGACCTGCTCGCGGCCATGGCCGGGCTTCCCCCACAGCTGTCCGGAGTCATCACGCTACCAGCTCGCCGGAGTTGACCGCGTCACACCGGCCCGCCGGACGGACAGCACCGCACCACCCACCGCGCGCCGCAGCCGACCCTCCACCGCGCGCACCTCCCATTACCACGTCATTACAAAGCGTATAAATAACGCGATTCGCTGTAGGACACGGCTACCTCCGCCAGGATTCGGACGTACGATCACCGATCGTGACGTCGACGGTTCCTGAATCAACACAGCAGGTCAGCGGGGGTGTCAGCGCAGAGGTGGAGGTACAGCCCAGCACCGGTGCTCATGAGCCCATCCCGCTGCTCATCCCTGCGGACGGGGTACCCCCCGTCATCGTCGACACCGCGGAACTCGCCGCGGCGGCGGAACGCCTCGCGGCCGGCATCGGGCCGGTCGCGTTCGACGCCGAACGCGCGTCCGGTTACCGGTACGGCCAGCGGGCCTACCTCGTCCAGATCCGACGGCGGGGCACGGGCTCGCTGCTCCTCGATCCGATCGCGCTCGAGGATCTGAGCGTCATCCAGGACGCGGTGGGCGGGGTCGAATGGGTGCTGCACGCCGCCAGCCAGGACCTTCCGTGCCTGTCCGAGCTCGGTCTGCGGCCGAGTCTGCTGTTCGACACGGAGCTCGCCGGCCGGTTGCTGGGCTACGAACGGGTCGGGCTGGGGATAATGGTCGAACGGGTGCTGGGCTACGGGCTGGAGAAGGGCCATTCGGCCGCGGACTGGTCGACCCGCCCGCTTCCCGAGCCGTGGCTGCGCTACGCGGCACTCGACGTCGAGCTGCTGGTGGAGTTGCGCGACGCGCTCGAGGCGGAGCTGATCGAACAGAACAAGATCGAGTTTGCCCGGCAGGAGTTCGCCGCGATCGTCGCGGCCCCGCCACGCGAGCCACGGGCCGAGCCGTGGCGCCGGACGAGCGGGATCCACCGAGCCCGGTCCCGCCGCCAGCTCGCGGCGGTCCGGGCGATGTGGACCGCCCGGGACCGGCTCGCTCGTACCCGTGACGTCGCGCCGGGTCGCGTCCTCCCGGACAGCGCGATCATGGACGCCGTGCTGAACGCCCCCACCGACGCGGCCGCGCTGGTCCGGCTGCCCATCTTCTCCGGACCACGGATCCGCCGCACCGCCAACGTCTGGCTCGACGCCCTGCGTGGCGCCGCCGCACTGCCCGAGGAGGAGCTGCCCGCCCCGGCCGGACCGGGCGGCGACGGTCTGCCGCCGCCCAACCGCTGGGCCGAGCGCGACCCGGTGGCCGCGTCGCGGCTGGCCCGGGTGCGGGCCGCGCTGGCCGCCCTCGCCACCACCCACACGATGCCGGTGGAAAACCTCCTCGAGCCCGCGTTGTCCCGGCGGCTCGCCTGGTCCCCGCCGAATCCCCTGACGGACACGGCCGTCGCCGGGGCGCTGCGGGCCGGCGGGGCACGCCCCTGGCAGATCGAGCTGACGGCCGCTCCCCTGCTCACCGTCCTCGCCGAGCCGCCCGCCCAACCGGCCGAACCGACGGAACCGGCCGAACCAGCAGCCGAGCCGGCGGGCTGACGACCGGATCCGCGGGTCGTGGGCCAGGGACAGACCGGCGCATCACGGCATCGGCCTCCCCGGACATCCGGCATCCATGGCTCCGGGATGTCTACCGGCTGGTAACCGCTGCCGTAGGCTAGCCGTGCCGGCGGTATCCGCGTCGGTGCCGGCTGGCTGTCCAGGCCCTGGAACCGGGTTTCGGACAACGGCCGACGTTCGACGGCGACGAACCGGCGGTCGGTGGCGGCCGCGGGTCGGGAGGTCCCGTGTTCGGATCATCCAGAAACTTCGTACGCGACGTCGTGTTCGTCGACGGGGTCCGAACCCCGTTCGGGAAGGCCAAGGGCGTCTACGCCGAGACCCGTGCCGACGATCTGATCGTGCGGGTGATCCGGGAGCTGCTGCGACGCAATCCTTCCCTCCCCCCCGAGCGGATCGACGAGGTGGCGATCGCGGCCACCACCCAGATCGGCGATCAAGGCCTGACCATCGGCCGGGTCGCCGCCATCCTGTCCGGGTTGCCGGAAACGGTGCCGGGCTTCGCGATCGACCGGATGTGCGCAGGCGCCGTCACGGCGGTGACCACGACGGCCTCGTCGATCGCCGTCGGCGCCTACGACGTGGCCGTGGCCGGCGGGGTGGAACACATGGGCCGCCACCCGATGGGCGAAGGCGCCGACCTCAACCCCCGGTTCGTCGCCGAACGGCTCGTGGACACCTCCGCGCTGGTGATGGGCTCGACCGCCGAGAACCTGCACGACCGGTACCCCAAGATCACCAAATCGCGAGCGGACGCCTTCGCTCTGGCCTCCCAGGAGAAAGTCGCCAAGGCGTACGCGAACGGTCAGATCCAGCCCGACCTCGTCCCGGTGGCCGCCCGGCACGTCGAGACGGGCTGGGAGTTCGTCACCGTCGACGAGCCGCCGCGACCGGACACCACGCAGGCGGGGCTCGCCGGGCTGCGCACGCCGTTCCGGCCGCACGGGCGGGTGACCGCGGGCAACTCCGCCGGGCTCAACGACGGCGCCACCGGCTGCCTGCTCGCCGCCGCCGAGGTGGCGGCCGAGCTAAGCCTGCCGGCGAAGATGAGCCTGGTGGGTTTCGCGTTCGCCGGAGTCCCCCCCGAGGTGATGGGCGTCGGGCCGATCCCGTCGACGGAGAAGGCGCTGGCCCGCACCGGCCTGACCATCGACGACATCGGCCTGTTCGAGCTGAACGAGGCCTTCGCCGTGCAGGTCCTGGCCTTCCTCGACCACTTCGGCATCGCCGAGGACGATCCCCGGGTCAACCCGTACGGCGGGGCCATCGCGTTCGGTCACCCACTGGCGTCCAGCGGGGTGCGCCTGATGACCCAGCTCGCCCGGCAGTTCGCCGAGCATCCCGAGGTGCGCTACGGCATGACGGCGATGTGCGTGGGTCTCGGCATGGGCGCCACCACGATCTGGGCGAATCCGCACCACGCCGCGGCCAACTGAGCAGGTACGACGACCGAGCAGGTACGACGACCGACCCGGGACGACCCGTCCGACACGACCGGGCCCGCGGCGGAACCGAGGGGAGATCCATGACCATCGACGAGGTGACCCTGTCCTTCCCGGGCGAGGTCGTCACGGCCGCCCACGTCCGCTACGCGCGGCTGCCCGGGGTGGCCGGGCCCGTCGCCCTGATCACCCTTGACAACGGTCATGACCACACCCGGCCGAACACCTTCGGCCCGGCCGGCCTGCGGTCCCTGCTCGCCGCCGTCGACGAGATCGAGGCGCACGACCCGCCGGTCGCCGCGATCGCCGTCACCGGCAAGCCGTTCATCTTCAGCGTGGGTGCGGACCTGTCCTTCCGCTCATCGCTCACTGACCCGGAGCGGATCCGCCCCTCGCTCGCGGCGCTCGGCCGCCTCGGGCACGAGGCCTTCGCCCGGGTGGGTGAGGGTCGCCTGGGTGACCGGAAGGTCCCGACCTTCGCCCTCGTCAACGGGGCGGCGCTGGGCGGCGGGCTGGAGCTGGCCCTGCACTGCGACTACCGGGCGCTGTCCGCCGGCATTCCCGCACTCGCCTTCCCAGAGGTCTTCCTCGGCCTTGTCCCGGGCTGGGGCGGCACCCAGCTGCTGCCCAACCTCATCGGCGCCGAAGGGGCGGTGTCCGTCGTCATCGGCAACGCGCTCAGCCAGAACCGCATGCTGCGCGGCCGGCAGGCGTTCGAGCTGGGTCTCGGGGACGTGCTGCTGGAGCCGGCTGACTTCCTGGCGGAGGCGCTGCGCTGGGTGGGCCAGGTGCTGCGCGGCGATGTCGACCCGGTGGCCGCCCGCGCGCCGGTCGAGCGGGGGGCGGGCTGGGCGGAGGCGATCGCACGGGGCCGGGCGCTCGCCGACGCGAAGCTGCACGGGGCCGCGCCGGCCGCCTACCGGGCGTTGGACCTCCTCGCGCTCGCCGAGACCGCCGACCGCGCCACCGGGTACGCGGCCGAGACCGAGGCCCTCGCCGATCTGTCCGTCAGCGACGAACTTGCCGCCAGCCTGTACTCCTTCGACCTCGTGCAGAAGCGGGCGAAGCGGCCGGTGGGCGGGCCGGAGCCGGCGCTGGCCCGGCCCGTGACGAAGGTCGGGGTGGTCGGCGCAGGCCTCATGGCAAGCCAGCTCGCCCTCGTGTTCGCGCACCGGCTCGAGGTGCCGGTGGTGCTCACCGACATCGACCAGGCCCGGCTCGACGCCGGGGTCGCGGGGGTCCACCAGGAGATCGACAACCTCCTACTACGCCACCGCATCACCCCCGACCAGGCGAACCGCTACAAGGCGAACGTCACCGGATCCCTGACCAAGGACGCCTTCGCGGACGCGGACCTCGTCATCGAGGCCGTTTTCGAGAACCTGGCCGTCAAGCGGACCGTGCTCGCGGAGCTCGAGGCCGTCGTGGCGCCCACGGCCGTGCTCCTGACGAACACCTCGGCGCTGTCGGTCACCGAGATGGCCGCTGGGCTCGATCATCCCGAACGGGTAGCCGGGCTGCACTTCTTCAATCCGGTGTCGGTCCTCTCCCTAGTCGAGGTGGTCCGCGCTGCCCGCAGCGACGACGCCACCATCGCGACGACGCTGGCCGTGGCGAAGAACCTGAAGAAGAACGCGGTCCTGGTCGCCGATGCCCCGGCGTTCGTCGTCAACCGGCTGCTGACCCGGTTCCTCGGGGAGGTGCTCGGCGCGACAGAGGGCGGTACGCCGCTCGAGGAGGCCGACCACGCCCTCGATCCGCTGGGGCTGCCGATGTCCCCGATGACCCTGCTCACCCTCGTCGGGCCGCCGGTCGCCCTGCACGTCGCGGAAACACTGCACGCGGCGTTCCCGGACCGGTTCCGGCGGCCGACGGCTCTCGCCCGGCTGGTCGAGGCGGGCCGGAGCGGCATCTACACCACGGGCCCGGACGGCGTCCAGACCGTCGACCCGGACGCCGCCGCGCTCATCTCCACGCCGTCCCCGGCCGCCATCCCGCTGACCGGAGACGAGGTACGCGAGGCGGCGCTGCGCGCGCTCGCCGAGGAGATCCATCTGATGCTGACCGAGAAAATCGTCGCGGAGGCCGCCGACATCGACCTGTGCATGATCCTCGGCGCCGGCTGGCCGTTCCACCTCGGCGGCATCACGCCCTACCTGGACCGTAGCGGCATCAGCGAGGCCGTCACCGGGCAGCGCTTCGCCCCGCCGGGAGTCGCCACCCTGCGCTGATCCAATCGGCCGCCCTGACCATCGGCGCCGGTCAGGCCGTGCGGACCGGTGGCTCGTCGTCGCCACCGCCGCGTCGGCCATCGCCGGGGGAATCATCGAACGGGCCCGGCTGCTGAAGATCCGGGGGCAGCGACGGGTCCAAGGAGAACGGGGCGCCGGGCGTCAGCAGGCAGTAGCTTCCGGATTCCTTTCCCACCTGGTACGTCTCGTGGCTCGCCGCGGCGCTGCCGCGCCGGACGTCGACCTGAACCTCCCGGACCGTCGGGGAACCCACGGACCGGTGGATCTGCACTCTTCGCACGGCGAACGAGGCGATACCGCCCTGGACATCGTCCAGAGCCCGCATGATGATGGCGAACTCGGACGCTGGCCGGCGTTCCTGGACCGACGGGCAGAGGCGGACGTAAGCGGCCTCGTAGCGCGAGTCCCTGACCTCCATCAGGTAGGCGCGGACGGCGTTGGCAGGGCCGTCGGTGGAGCGGGGAGGAGCAGGAACAGACCGGTTCCACCCGCGCCGGTCAGGAGGGCGAGCACGAGGACGAGCGGAATCAGCCACCGGGCCCGACTACGGCGGGGCGCCGGCGGCCCGCCCGGCCACCCGGGGCCGCCCCACGAGATCGGCGGGACGGGCGGGGGCCACCCGGGTGGCCGTTGCGGGTCATGGTGCACCCCCCACCCTCCTCCCACTTCCTCACATTCGCTCCTGCATCGCATCATCAGTACACAACAGCCGAGCACCCCGCTGCCGTAGGGCGACACCGACGAGCGCCCAGACCAGGTCGGCGATCGTGGCAAGAAGCCGCGCCACCAACGCGACCAGGGTCGCCGGCCCGCTGGCGACCGCCGGCGCCAGCGCCAGCACCAGCACCGCCTCCCGCACCCCCGCCCCGGCGGGCAGCACCAGTACCAGGAATCCGGCGGTCCAGGCCAGGGCATAGGCCCCGAGGGAGAGCAGCAACAGCCGGCCGCCACCGACCGCCGGATGCAGATCCCGGACGAGCAGCCAGGTCGCCACCCCGTAGCAGCAGAAGCTGAGCAGCAACCAGCCGGCTCCGGCGGCGACGGCCCGCGGGGGCAGTGGTTCGGTCAGCGGTGGGCGGCGCAGCAGCCGGAATGCCAGCGCCAGCAGGCGGGACAGCACCGGGGGACAGAGCACGACGACGAAGACGGGCACGACCGCCAGCGCCCACCAGTAGTCGGCGAGCGCCTGCGCGGAGACGAACGGCAGGGTGACCGCCGCGGCGAGCCCCCCGCTCGGCACCGCGAGCGCCAACACGACCAAGCTCGCCGAAGCTGCCTTCGGCCGGGAGACGCCGTGGTCGCGGGAGAGCTCCATCTGCGCGAGCACCGGCCACACGCTGCCCGGGATATACTTACCGATCTGCCCGACGAAGAAGATCCGTACGGCGGCCCGCAGGGGAAGCGCGGCGCCCAACCCCCCCAGCAACGCCCGCCAGGACAGCACGGTGGTACCGACGGCAAGCACGGTGACCACACCCGAGGCCACCACGCCGCCCACGCTGAGCGAGCGGACGGACTCCTCGATCTCGTTCCACTGGCTGACCATGGCGAGAACCAGTAGCCCGAGGGCCACCAGAAGCGCACCACGCACGGCCCACCAGCGTGGGCCGCGCCCAGCCCGGCGGCGGGAGGCGGCGCCCTGGCGCGCCGACACGGTGTGCTCACCCACCTGGTCAGCCTAGGACGGCGGTCGGGCCGCCACCGCGCCGGGCCCCGACACGGTGGCGACCCGATACGGTGGCGGGTCCTTGCCCGTCGGACCCCGATGACCGGGCGACACCCGGGTGCGTCCGGGATCAGCGCACCCGAGTCAGAGCACCGGGGGTCAGCGCTGGTCGCCGATGGCCTCGCCGGCCCGCTCGCCCGCCGGGGCCGCTTCGCCGGGCGAGGTCGGGTCGTCCTCGATCGCCGGCTGGCGCTTCGCGACGGCCTCGACGACCTTGCGGGCGAGGTCCTGCGGGGCAAGCCCGACCTCGGCCATGACCTCGTCCCGCTTGCCGTGGTCGAGGAAGCGCTGGGCGATGCCGAAGTCCCGCAGGGGCACGTCGACGTCGGCGTCGCGCAGCAGCTGGGCCAGCGCCGCCCCGACCCCGCCGACCCGGCCGTTATCCTCGACGGTGACGACGAGGTCGTGGGCGCGGGCAAGATCGATCAGCGCCGGGTCCAGTGGCTTGACCCACCGCGGGTCGACAACGGTGATGCCGATGCCCTGGCTCGCGACCCGCTCCGCGACCTCCAGGCAGGTGGCGGCCATCGCGCCGATGGAGACCAGCAGCACCTCGCGGCGCTGGGCCACCTTCGGCGAACGGTAGAGCACGTCCACCCCGCCGACCGTGTCAATCGCCGGCACGTCCACGGCGACCTTGCCCTTGGGGAAACGCACGACGGTCGGGCCGTCGGTGTCACCCACCGCCTCACGCAGCTCCGCCCGCAGGGTCGGTGCGTCCCGCGGGGCGGCGATCGCGAGCCCCGGGACGACCTGCAGGAACGACAGGTCCCACATGCCGTTGTGCGACGCCCCGTCCTCCCCGGTGATGCCGGCCCGATCGAGCACGAACGTCACGGGCTGGCGGTGCAGGGCGACGTCCATCAGGACCTGGTCGAACGCGCGGTTGAGGAACGTGGCGTAGAGACACACGACGGGCCTGAGCCCACCCATCGCGAGCCCGGCGGCCGAGGTGACGGCGTGCTGCTCGGCGATACCGACGTCGAACACCCGGTCCGGGTAGGCCTTGGCGAAGGCGCCGAGACCAACCGGCTGGAGCATCGCGGCGGTCAGCGTGACGACGTCGGGCCGCTCGGAACCGATCTGCACGATCTCGTCCGAGAAGATGCTCGTCCAGCTGATGGTCTTCGACGTCGACACCGGCTTGCCGGTCGCCGGGTCGATGATGCCGACGCCGTGGAAGTTGTCGGCATCGTCCTGCTCCGCCGGCGGGTAGCCGAAGCCCTTGCGGGTCACGCAGTGGACGATGACGGGCCCGCCGAAATCCCGAGCCCGGCGCAGGGCCGACTCGACCGCGACGACGTCGTGGCCGTCGACCGGGCCGACGTACTTCAGGCCGAGGTCCTCGAACATGCCCTGCGGCTGGACGACGTCCTTGATGCCCTTCTTGATGCCGTGCAGCGCGTCGAACAGCGGGGGGCCGACCAGCGGAGTGCGGCCGAGGACCTGCTTGACGACGTCGAGGACCTGCTCGTACTCGGGCGCCAGCCGCAGCGCGGCGAGGTGGTCGGCGAGGCCGCCGATCGTCGGTGCGTAGGAGCGGCCGTTGTCGTTGACGACGATGACGACGGGCCGGTCGTCGGCGGCGATGTTGTTCAGCGCCTCCCAGCACATCCCGCCGGTCAGGGCGCCGTCACCGACGACGGCGACGACGGCCCGGTCCTCACCACGCAGCGCGTAGGCACGCGACAGCCCGTCGGCGTAGGACAGGGCGGTCGAGGCGTGCGAGTTCTCGATGATGTCGTGCTCGGACTCGGCCCGGCTGGGGTAGCCGGAAAGGCCACCCCGCTGGCGCAGCCCGGAGAAATCGTCCGCCCGGCCGGTCAGAATCTTGTGCACATAGGACTGATGACCAGTGTCCCAAAGGATGCGGTCGAATGGCGAATCAAACACACGATGTATTGCCAACGTCAGCTCGACAGCCCCCAGATTCGGCCCGAGGTGACCTCCCGTACGCGCGACTGCGTGAATGAGGAAATCACGGATCTCGGCCGCCAGGGTGGCGAGCTCCTCGTGGTCGAGGCGCTTGACGTCCTGCGGACTACTGATCGTGGACAGAAGCGACACGGCGTGAACTCCCTCTCCCGAAAGGGGATCGGTCCGGGTCCGGCAAAGTCTACGCAGCCCGTCTGGCCCCTTGCAGACGGGCACCCGACATGTGAGTTCCTCGTAGACCGTCAGGCAATAGGCCTGATCGCGGTAGAATCCACCTCCCCGGTTGTCCACTATTGGTCCGGATCCGAGTACGCGGATGCACACACTCTGTCGGCGTGGCGCGCGGGCGACACGCCGGCACGACCTGGTCGTGCCGGGAGCGGCCGGAAGTGGAGTCCACGGCGCTCCGGCGACACTTCTGGTACCGACGCAATCACACCAGGTTCGGATTCCGGTCCGCGCCACGCGGCTCGAGCAGTGCCACGCACTCGACGTGGGCGGTCATCGGAAACAGGTCGAAGGCGCGCAACACGACGAGGTCGTAGCCCGCGGCCGCCGCGGCGGCGAGGTCCCGACCCAGCGCGACAGGATCGCAGGCGACGTAGGCGACCGCGCGGGGGCGATGGGCGAGCAGCGCGGCCACCACCGCCGGGCCCGCCCCGGTGCGCGGCGGGTCGAGCACCGCGAGATCGATCCGGCCGGCCGGCCCGCCCGTAGCGACCACCCCACGAACGGTAGCCGGTGTCACCCGCAACGCCCGCAGCGAGACCCATGGCAGATCGGCGAGGTTGTTCGCCGCGGCCGCGACCGACGCGGCGTCGGACTCCAGCGCGATGACGCGGCCAGCGGCGCCGACATCCTCCGCGAGGAACGCCGCGAACAGGCCCGTCCCGGCATACAGGTCGAGCGCGGTCTCCCCGGCTCGGGGACGCAGGGCCTCGCGGACCGCGTCCACCAGCACGCCGGGAGCCGCCGGATGGACCTGCCAGAACACCTCCGGCCCGAGCCGGAACCTCCGCCCCCCACCACCTCGACGACCTCCCCGGGGGCTCCGACCTCCCCGGGATCCTCGCCGGTCCCGGCGTGCTCGTCGTTGACGACCGTCCCGGCACCGGCGGGATGCACCGCCACGGCCACCTGCCCGGTCGCCGGGCTGGCCGCGACCTCGACGGCGTCGGCCCCAGGAAACCGCCGGCCGGCGAGCGCCGCGAGGACGAGGGGGTGGGCGATGCGGCAGTCCGGCGCCGCCACCACCTCGTGCGAGCGGCTCGCCCGCAGCCCGACCTCGCCGCCGGCCGTCACCGCGAAGCGCATCCGGGTCCGCCACGCCAGTCCGTCGTCGGCGCCACCGGACCGGTCGGATCCGGTCAGCCGCTCCGGGGCGCCGACGGGCACCGCCTCGACCAGCACCTCCAGCGCCGGCTCGGCGCCGGGTCCGGCCTCGGCCGCCGTCCCCAGGCCGGACCCGGCGTGCGCGGGGCTGACCCGGGCGTCGAGGCCGCCGAACCGCCGAAGGGCGTCGGCCACGACCTCGGCCTTACCGCGCCGCTGCGCCGCGAGGCCGGCATGCTGCCAGTCGCACCCCCCGCACAACCCTGGACCGGCGTGCGGGCAGGGCGCGACCACCCGGTCCGGCGAGGGCGTCAGGACGGCGACCGCGTCCGCCCGCCAGTACCGCTCGTGGGAGGCGTCGGTAACTCGGGCACGAATCCGTTCGCCGGGCAGGGCATGGCGGACGAACACCACCCGACCGCCCGAGCGGGCGACGCAGAAGCCGCCGTGGGCCACCGGCCCGACGTCGAGGTCGAGCAGCGAGCCGACCGCGGTCCCCGGCACGCGGGCCTGCCGTGCGGTGCCCCCGGAGACGCGCGATCGCGCGGGCCGACGCTGTCGACTCACCGCTTCCGCTCCAACGGGCCGGGAAGCGTGGCCCGGCCCTGTCGCACCGCGCCCGCCCCGGTCCGTTCGAACCGCTGCTCGGCCAGCCTGGACGAGGCGAGCTGCCAGGGCACGCTGGTGACCATGACGCTGGGCTGGAAGAGCAGCCGGGCCTTGAGCCGCAGCGCGCTCTGGTTGTGCAGGAGATGCTCCCACCAGTGACCGACGACGTACTCGGGGACGTAGACGGCGACGACGTCGCGGGGGCTCTCCCGCCTGATCCGGGCGACGTAGTCCAGCACCGGGCGGGTCACCTCCCGGTAGGGGGAGGCCAGCACCACGAGATCGACGGTGATCCCCCGCTCCGTCCACGCCTTGCGGAGCCGATCGGCCTCCGCCTGGTCGACGGCGACCGTGACCGCGACGAGGCTGTGCGGCCGCGACGCCTTGGCGTAGGCCAGGGCCCGCAGTGTCGGGGCATGGATCTTACTGACGAGGACGACGGCGTGGATCCGGGAGGGCAGGGTCGGCGGCCCGGGTTCCGGGGTGAGTTCGACCGCGACCCGGTCGTAGTGAGCCCTGATCCCCCGCATCCCGAGAAAGATGATCGGGATAGCCAGACAGACGATCCAGGCACCGTGGGTGAACTTCGTGACCAGCACGAGGATCAGCACGGTGCCGGTGAGGCAGGCGCCGAAGAAGTTGATCGCCTGAGACCGGCGGATCCGCCGGCGGGCGGCCGGCTCGGACGCCACCGGGTCGTCCGAACGCAGGATGCGTGTCCAGTGCCGCACCATCCCGGTCTGGCTGAGGGTGAACGAGATGAAGACCCCGAGGATGTAGAGCTGGATCAGGGCGGTGACCTGCGCGTCGAACACGACGATCAGCAGGATCGCGAAGCCGGCAAGCAGCACGATCCCGTTGGAGTAGGCCAGTCGGTCACCGCGGGTGTATAGCTGACGCGGCAGGTAGCCGTCGCGGGCGAGGATCGAACCCAGCACCGGGAAGCCGTTGAAGGCGGTGTTCGCCGCCAGCATCAGGATGAGAGCGGTGACGACGGCGATGTAGCCGAAGCCGGGCGATCCGTCCCCGAAGACGGCGGCGGCGACCTGGGCGATCACGGTCGGCTGCTCACCACTGGCGCCAATCAGGTCCCCGGTGTGCTCAGCGACATGCACGTCGGAGATCAGAGCCAGCGCGGTGACGCCGCCGAACATCGTGACTGCGATAAGCCCCAGCATCAGCAGGGTGGTCGCGGCGTTGCGGCTCTTGGGCTTCCGGAACGCGGGCACCCCGTTACTGATCGCCTCGACCCCGGTGAGCGCCGTGCATCCCGAGGCGAACGCCCGCAGCACCAGGAACACCAGGGCGAATCCCGCGTAGTCACGCTCGGCGACCACCTGGTAGCCGGCACTCTCGGCCCGCGGCGGATGACCGACGGCCGCCTGGACCAGCCCGGTGACGATCATTACGAAGATACCGAGCACGAAGCCGTAGGTCGGGATGGCGAACGCCGTGCCGGACTCGCGCACCCCACGCAGGTTCATTATCGTCAGTAGGATGACAATGACGACCGCGAGGAGCACCTTGTGCGCGGCGAGCCCGGTGATAGCGGACGTCAGGTTCGCGACACCGGCCGACACCGACACCGCGACCGTGAGGACGTAGTCAACCAGCAGGGAACTGGCCACCAGCAGGCCGGCCTGCGGGCCCAGGTTGACCGAGACGACCTCGTAGTCGCCGCCGCCGCTCGGGTAGGCGTGCACGTTCTGCCGGTAGGACGCCACCACCGTCAGCATCAGGATGGCGACGGCTCCAGCAAGCCAGGGCGAGATGTGGTAGAAGGCCAGCCCACCCAGCGACAGGACAAGCAGGATCTCCTCGGTCGCGTACGACACCGAGGAAAGGGCATCGCTCGCGAAGACGGGCAAAGCGATGCGTTTAGGGAGCAATGTCTCCCCAAGCCGGTCGCTCCCGATCGGTCGACCGACGAAACCGCGCTTGAGGCGGTCCGTGAGCGCCACGCGGCGATGCTACCGACGCCAGCCACGCAGTTCAGCACCAGTGTGACGTGGCACACAGATACTCCGTATCCGGAGATCCGGCCACGTGACCTGCGCCGGTCAGCCCGGATCGGACTACCCTCAACCCTTGTGCATGTCGTGATCCTCGGCTGCGGCCGAGTCGGCTCCGCGCTTGCCCGCAGCGTCGAACGGTTCGGCCACTCAGTGGCAATCATCGACCAGAACCCCGCCGCGTTTGGGCGGCTACCGCAGGATTTTACCGGTCTGCGGGTCACCGGGATGGGCTTCGATCGCGACACCCTCATCGAGGCGGGCATCGAGCAGGCCGCCGCGTTCGCCGCCGTCTCCAGCGGGGACAATTCGAACATCATCGCCGCCCGGGTGGCCCGCGAGATGTTCGGGGTCGAGCGGGTCGTCGCGCGGATCTACGATCCCCGCCGGGCCGAGGTCTACGAGCGGCTCGGGATCCCCACCGTCGCCACGGTGCGCTGGACCCGGGACCAGATCCTCGACCGGCTCCTACCCGACACTGTCACGCCGCAGTGGTCCGACCCGTCGGGCTCGGTGCTGCTGACCGCTATCCCACCCGGACCCGCCTGGGTGGGCCGCCGGATCCGGGAGTTGGAGGAGTCCGCCGGGGTACGGGTGGTCTGCGTGACCCGGTTCGGCGAGGGTGTCCTGCCCGACGCCCGCACCCTCGTCCAGGACGGTGACGTGGTGCACGTGGCAGTGACGAAGGCGCACGCCTCCGAGGCGGACACGGTGCTGCGCACCGGGCCGGACGGCAGGGGCTCCGGGTAGATCCGGGCAGATCTGGGCAGATCCAGGTAGACGATGCCGCGCGAAGAGGAGAAGCGATGAGTGTGCGCCGGGTGGTGATCGCGGGGGCGGGCAAGGTCGGCCGGTCCATCGCCGCCGAACTGCTGGAGAACGGCTCCGAGGTGCTCATCATCGAGCGGGATCCGCAGAAGATCCGGACCGACGCGCTACCGGAGGCCCGGTGGCTACTCGCGGACGCCTGCGAGCTGTCCCAACTCGACGCGGCCGGGCTGAATGAGTACACCGTCCTGGTGGCCGCCACCGGGGACGACAAGGTGAACCTCGTCGTCTCGTTGCTCGCGAAGACCGAGTTCGGCGTGCCCCGGGTAGTGGCGCGGGTCAACCATCCCAAGAACGAGTGGCTGTTCACCGAGTCGTGGGGGGTGGACGTGGCGGTATCCGCGCCGCGCCTAATCACGGCTCTGGTCGAGGAGGCCGTCAGCGTCGGCGACCTCGTCCAGCTGATGCGGTTCCGGCAGAGCGATGCATCCCTCGTCGAGCTGACGCTGGCCGAGAACGCGCCGGTGATCGGCCAGCGGCTCAGCGAGATCACCCTGCCGGCGGATAGCGCCTTGGTGGTGATCCTGCGTGACGGACGGGCGGTCGTTCCCTCGCCCGACGCCACGTTGGAAGACGGCGACGAGATTCTCGCGGTCACGACAAATGCCGAGGCTGAGGAGAAGCTCGCCGTGCTGCTCGGTCAGGCGCAGGCAGGCGCGGGCGCGCCGGGCTGACGCGCGACAGGCTGGCGATGCGGAGGCGGTCAGCCGGCAGGCCGCCGCTCGCCGCGCGGGGGCTCGCCGCGCGGGGCGTCCCCGGCCAGCACCTCGTCGGCCAGCACCTCGCCGGCCACGACCGTCGAGTCGGTGGCGGCGGGGGGCAGCGGTGCGATCCGGCGGACGATGGCGAAGCTGGCCAACAGCGCGACACCGAACAGCGGAAGTCCCAGGGCGATGTTGGCCGCGGCCAGCCAGCCGGGCTGGTCGGCGAGGTAGAGCACCCCCTGCACGACGAACCGCACACCGAACACAGCGATCCAGACCACTGTCGCCCACACCGCTGCTCGCCGCTGGCAGGGTACCCGCTGCCAGCTCGCATAGCGGCTGTCCAGACCGGCCATGAGATACCCCGCCACCGGCCGGCGCAGGACGATCGACAGCAAGGCCACCACCCCCCAGAGCGCGTTCTTCGCGATGCTGGGCAGGAAGAACCCCTTCGCATTCCCGGTACGGGAGGCCACGAATGCGGCGACCGCCACGGCGAACAACCCCGAGAAGGTCTGCTGGGTCGGCTCACGGCGCACGATGCGCAGCGCCAGCAGAGCGGCCGCCGTGGCAATGGCGACCGCGATGCCGGCGGTCAGTCCGGCCTCGGCGTTCACCGTCACGAACGCCACGGTGGGCACGGAGCTGTCGATGATCCCCCGTGGGCCGCCGATGGCCTCGGACATCGTCATCGGCGACGTGTCGGGAGATGGCGTACGTGGCATGTCTGGTTGGGATCCCGTCGGGTTGGGCGGACCCGCCGACCTAGGCGCTCGCCGACGGAACGGGGAGTAGTTCGTAACGCGGGTTGAAGATGATCGGACGGTTCTCCTGCACGGTAACGCGCCCGGAGGCCTTGACCGACGCGCCAGCCCGCAGGCCCGGGATGTCCCGGCGGCCGAGGAAGACCAACGTGACGGTGCCGCTACCGTCGTAGATGTCGGCCTCCAGGGCCGGTGCACCCGACCGCGCACGTACCGTCACGGCCTGGATGGTACCCGCGACGCAGATCTCGTCCCGGTCACGACAGCCGCTCATCGGGGCGGCACCCGCCGCCGCCGAGGCCGCCTGGAGGTCCTCGGCGTCGAGCTCGCTCGTCCCTGCTGTCAGTCTGTGGAGCTTGCGCCCCAACCAGCCGCGTGACTCGCCCACGGCTCCTCCGATCCGGCTCGCCGGCGACTCGGCGCAGGCAACTGCGGCTCGAGCACGTCCAACACGTTCAACACGTCTCATGCAACGCATGACCGGTGCTCAATGTGCCCGCCCCGCATGGCGCCTTCGGCGCCATGCGGGGACCCCGGGCACAGGGCGGTCAGCGGATCTCGGCTATACGCGCACCGCGCACGGGCATCTCGGGCCGTCCGCTGGTCGCCGAGGCGACCGGTCCGCCGGAAGCATCGGGGTGATCGGTGATCTCTTTGGGCAGCCTCAGGGGCAACGGATCCCGCACCGGCATCGCGCCGTCACCACGAGAAATGATCAGATTGCGCAACGCGGCGTCCAGGAGGGGGCCTGCCGCCGGATCCTGCCCGGCCGCGCCGGTCACCACCGCCCGCAGAAACCAGCGCGGACCGTCCACACCGATCATCCGGCCCGGCACGGTCTCGCCCGGACGCCCGGTCGGCAAGCTCATCCGCAGTTCGGGGCCGTAGCGACCGTCCGCCTCCGACCCACCGCCCCCCTGAATGGTCTCCAGGATCTCGGCCCGCACCTCGTCCCACAGGCCCCGGCTCTTCGGCGCCGCGAAGACGGAGAGCTCCATCGCGCTGCGCCCGTCGGTCACCAGCACCGTCAGCGGCTTGCCGGTCGACTCCTCGACCTGGAACTGCACCTGCATGCCGTCGAGCGCCGGAATCCGCAACGACCCGAGATCGAGGCGATGCACGTCGTCATCGGGTGCCTGCGCGATGTCGTAGGGACCATCGGGCTCCGACGAGCCCCGCGAGGTGACCTTCTCGGGGACGTCCATCTCGGAGGCCCCGCGACGGTCGAACTCCCTACGCCCTCGTCCGAACACCGGTGGTCTCCTTTCCTGCCCCCCCGGCGGACCCGAAACCCCCCGTGGAGCCGAACCCGCCGCTTCCGCGCGCCGAGGCCGGCAGCTCATCGACCTCCCGGAACACAGCGTGCTCCACGCGCTGCACGACCAGCTGGGCGATCCGGTCGCCCCGATGCAGGATGATCGTGTCAGATCGGTCGGTATTGATCAGAACGACTTTGATTTCTCCACGGTAACCGGCGTCCACCGTTCCCGGGGCGTTGACCACGGACAGGCCGTGCCGCGCGGCCAGGCCACTGCGCGGGTGGACGAACGCCGCGTACCCGGCCGGCAGGGCAATGCTCAGACCGGTTCCGACCGTCGCCCGCTCCCCCGGGCCGAGCGTCACATCCTGGGCCGTCACCAGGTCCGCTCCCGCGTCCGACGGCTGGGCGTACGCCGGCAGCGCCAGCTCGCGGTCCGACCGGCGGACGAGGATCTCCACCCGACCCGGTACGGCGGGCGCGGGCTGCACGGCGAGTGGCACCGCGGACGCGGGAGGCGGGGCGGTGGGCATCGTCGGATCGGTGGCGGTCATGGCTCTCCTGGTCGAGGGTGCCCGGTCCGGGCGTGACCCCCACGCTAGC
>NZ_CDXDOS010000007.1:40205-41834 GCF_978021245.1 Frankia sp. CoBUL1 | reverse complement strand
GGCTCAGTGACCGGGGGCGAGTGGCTCCATAAGAGCTTACGAAGCAGAACGTCATTATCTCGCCCGTTTTGGCGGTGTACTGACCGGTTGATGGCGCCAATGCGGCTCGCGATAAGCTCGGGTCACGGCCAGGCGATAACACGGTGCGTATCGATCGGGCGGGTACGTCGCCCACCGGGATATGCCGCTGCTGGCCTACCCGGGAGCGGATGGTAATGTCCGCCTTGTCCTAGTCCGCTGTTCTGGCAAGCAGCGGGTCCAACTGGCCAAGGCACATCGCGGTTCTCGGTGCTGGCGCGCTCCGGGAAGGTAGGCGATCGTGCTGGGGGGTGGCGCGGTCTGAGCATGACAGGTGGAGCAAACCGTGACATGCCCTGCCGGGGACACGCCCTCGGTTGATTTTGTATCCGCTGCGCCCGTGGTCGAGCTGGACCGGCCATACAGCCAGCAGCGCTGGTCGCTGATGCTCCCGCACCGTGATCGGCTCATCCACATAGCCCGTAGGCGGTTGCCGAGCAAGGCCGACGCGGAGGACTGCGTACACGAGGCATTCATCCGCGCCGCCGGATTTCGGGATCTCGACGCGAGCCGGGTCGGGCAGTTTCTGACGACGACGGTGCTACGTCTCTGCGTTGATCACCATAGAGCTCGTCAGCGTGCGGAGCGGGCGGTCGTGCGCGGCTATCTGCAGCCGTGGGAGCCGGCCCCGGACGACGCCGTCTGTGACCGTGCGGAAGCCCGCTGGCTGCTGGCCCGGGCCGGGGGACTGCAGGGCCGGGAGCGTGAGGTGATCATGGATCGGGCGGCCGGGAAGAGTACCCGGGAGGCGGCCGCGGATCTGGAGATCAGTCTCAAGGCGGCCGAGGGAGCGTTCACCCGCGGACGTGCCCGTCTTATTTCCTTCTCTCGGAACTGATGCTCCGCAGCCGCAGGCCCCGCGGGGTCGGGTGGAAACCGGCGCGCTCCAGGGCGGCACCCAGGGTGCTGCCGACGATCGTCTGGCCGTCCGCCTTCTCCACCGTGAGCCTGCCGAGCAGGCCGTCCCGCACGGCGCGGGCCAACGCCTCCACCGCCGGGGCCACCCGATGGTCGTCCTCGGTCCATGACAGCAGGGAACGGCCCCCGCGTTCCACGTAGAGGATGAGTTCCCCGTCGATGATGACGACCGTCGCGCCCGCCTTGCGCCCCGGCCGGTGGCCGGCGGCGCCGTCCGCGTCATCCCCCGGTCGGGTCGGCCAGGGCAGCGCGGCACCGAACGGGTTGGCCGGATCGGCCGCGGCCAGGACGACGGCCTGCGCGGACGATGAGCTCGGTGGGCCGGCCGCCGGCTGCGCCCAGGCCGGGGCCGCCTCGGCGTCCCGCTGTGCCGCGGCGATGGAGCGCAGCCGATCGACCGCTCCCGGGACGGCGAACTGGGCCGCGCCCAGGGACTCGACGAAGTAGCCCCGGCGGGCGCGGCCGGCGTCCTCGAAGGCGCTGAGGACCCGGTAGACCCCGGCGAACCCGCCCGGGTGCCGCTCGCTGGTCACCGCGCCGCGGGTGACGATGCCGTGGCGCTCGAGCAGCGCCTCGGCCAGCGCGTGGGCGCGCCGGGTCGGGTCGGTGTCCCGCTCGGGCAGCAGCGACCAG
>NZ_CDXDOS010000007.1:29001-39774 GCF_978021245.1 Frankia sp. CoBUL1 | reverse complement strand
CGGCCGGCGGAACCCAGCAGGGCACGCAGCGGGGCGAGGGTGTCGTTGGTTACCCGCCCCGCCCAGACGAGATCCCAGAGCGCGGTGGCGAGCGCCGTGTCGTCGAGCGAGCCCATCCGGTCGGACAGCGCCCGGAAGAACAGGGCCGCCCCGCCGGTGAGCGCGCCGAGAATCGCGGTGTGCAGCGGACCCGAGGCGATCTCCGGGTCGGGCGGAGGCAGCAGCAGGGGCGCGGTGTCGGCGAGGACCAGGGTCAACCAGCCGTCGTCCCCGGGCAGCCCGCCGGCGCCAGCCCAGTGCACCTCGCCGGCGGAGCACAGCTCGTCGAGCATCGTCGGTGAGTAGTCGGCGACGCGGGCCGGGAGAACGAGCTGTTCCCACGCGCTTGCCGGGATCAGCGCGCCCTGCAGCTGCTCGACGGCGCGCAGCACACCGTCCACCCCCCGGCCACGTCCGCTGGTGACCGACTGCCAGGCCGGCAGGAAGGCACCGAGGGCCCGGGGCGGCACCGCCTCGACCTCCTTGCGCAGGGCGGCCAGGCTGCGTCGTCGCAGCGCCCGCAGCACGCCCGCGTCGCACCACTGCTCACCGCCGCGGTCGGGATGCAGCTCACCGCGGACGAGGCGGCCGCTGCGGACCAGCCCGTCTAGGACACCGGCGACCACCGCCGTGCCCAGCCCCAGCCGGGCGGCCGGTTCCTCGGTGTCGAACGGTCCATGGGTACGGGCATAGCGGGAGATCAGGTCTCCGAGAGGGTCACGCACCGGTTCGGTGAAGGCGTCGGGAACTCCCACCGGTAGCGGTACGCCCAGGGCATCGCGCAGCCGGCCGGCGTCCTTGATCGCGACCCACCGCTCCTCGCCGGCGATACGGACCCGCAGGGCCCGGCGGGTCTGTTCGAGCTCGGCGAGCCAGCCCGGGGTGGCACCCCGGGCGACCGCCTCCTCGGTCGTGAGGTCACCGAGCATTCGCAGCAGGTCGGCCACTCCCTCGACATCGCGGGCGTGGCGGTCCGGGGCGAGCCGTGTGAGCTGGGCGGCGACCTGCGTGAGCGCCGCTGGATCGATCAGCTCCCGCAGGTCCGCCTCGCCGAGGAGCTCGGCCAGCAAGGAGCTGTCCAGCGACAGCACCTGCGCCCGGCGTTCGGCCAGCGGTACGTCCCCGTCGTACATGAAGGCGGCGACGTAGCCGAACAGCAGGGCGGAGGCGAACGGAGACGGGGACGGCGTCTCCACCTCCACCACCCGCAGCGTGCGGGCCGACACCTCGCGCATCAGCTCCGCGAGCGCCGGAACGTCGAACACGTCCTGCAGGCACTCTCGCATGGTCTCCAGCACGACGGGGAAGCTGGCGAACGTCGCTGCGACGGACAGCAGCGCTGCGCTGCGCTGGCGCTGCTGCCACAGCGGGGTCCGCCGCCCCGGGGTCCGGCGGGGCAGCAGCAGGGCCCGCCCGGCACACTCGCGGAACCGGCTGGCGAACAGGGCGCTGCTCCCGATCTCCGCCCGTACGATCGCGTCGATCTCGTCCGGCTCGAACAGCGCGAGATCGGCGCCGGGCGGCTCGGCGGCATCCGGGATCCGGGCGACGATGCCGTCGTCGGTGTGCATGATCTGGACGTCGACCCCGTACCGCTCGCGCAGCCGGGCGCCCAGGGCGAGCGCCCAGGGCGCGTTCACCGGAGCACCGAACGGGGAGTGCACCGCTAGGCGCCAGTCGCCTATCTCGTCCCGGAAACGCTCCACGACGATCGTCCGATCGTCACCGAGACGGCCGACGGCCGCCTTCTGCTCGGCGAGGTAGCGCAGCAGGTTGGCGGTGGCCCGATCGTCGAGGCCGGCGGCCCGGACGCGGTCGGCCGCCGCCTGCGCTGGCAACCTGGTGATCTCGCGCAGGAACGCGCCGAGCGCGCGGCCGAGTTCGGCGGGTCGGCCTGGGGCGTCGCCATGCCAGAAGGGGAGCCGGCCGGGCCGTCCCGGAGCCGGCGTCACCAGGACCCGGTCGGCGGTGATCTCCTCGATGCGCCAGCTGGATGAGCCGAGGAGCACCACGTCGCCGACCCGCGACTCGTAGACCATCTCCTCGTCGAGTTCCCCGACCCGGCTGGAGCGCTCCCCGACGAGGAAGACGCCGAACATGCCCCGGTCGGGAATGGTGCCTCCGCTGGTCACGGCGAGCCGCTGGGCGCCCGGGCGGGCGGTGAGGATCCCGGTGACGCGGTCCCAGGTGATGCGGGGGCGCAGCTCGGCGAACGTGCCGGAGGGGTAGCGGCCGGCGAGCATGTCCAGGACCGCCTCGAAGGCGGAGGTCGGCAGCGTCGCGAACGTCGCGGTGCCCCGGACCAGCGCGCCGAGCTCGTCAACGTGCCAGTCCTCCATCGCCGTCATTGCCACGATCTGCTGCGCCAGCACGTCGAGGGGGTTGCGCGGGTACCGCAGCCGCTCGATCGCCCCCGAGCGCATCCGCTCGGCGACCACGGCACATTCGAGCAGGTCGCTGCGATGCTTCGGGATGATGACGCCGCGACTGGCGGCGCCGACCTGGTGGCCCGCGCGGCCGGTGCGCTGCATCCCGGCGGCGACACTCGGCGGGGACCCGATCTGCACGACCAGGTCGACGGCTCCCATGTCGATGCCGAGTTCCAGGCTGGAGGTCGCGACGACCGCGGGCAGCCGGCCAGCCTTGAGATCCTCCTCGATTCCGGCCCGTTGCTCGCGGCTCACGCTGCCGTGGTGGGCCCGCGCGATCTCCGGCCAGCCCGCCGTGCCGCCGCCTTGGCCCGAGGCGCCCATCAACGCCGCGGGGGACGTCCGGCCGGCTTCCCCCGGCCCGTCCCCGGCCACGGATTCGTCCGCGGCGGTGGCCGCGGCGAGCCGCTCGGCATACAGCTCGTTCAGCCGGGCGCAGAGCCGCTCCGCGAGCCGGCGCGAGTTGGCGAAGACGATGCTGGCGGAATGAGCCAACACCAAGTCGAGGACACGCTGCTCGACCGCCGGCCAGATCGACGCTCGGTGCGGGGCGGAGGCCGCCGAGCCGTCCGGGGACCCGTCGAGGAGCTGTCCGCCGAGCTGGGTCATGTCCTCGACCGGCACCACGACGTCGATCTGGAGGGTCTTGGCCGCGGGCGGGCGGACTACCGCCACCGGGGCCGTTCCGCCCAGGAACCGGGCGACCTCCTCGACCGGCCGCACCGTGGCGGACAGGCCGATCCGCTGGGCCGGGGTGTCCAGCAGAGCGTCCAGACGCTCCAGGCTCAGCGTGAGGTGGGCGCCGCGCTTGGTGCCCGCCACCGCGTGGACCTCGTCGACGATCACTGTCCGGACGCCGCGCAGCGACTCCCGCGCGGCACTGGTGAGGATGAGGAAGAGCGACTCCGGGGTGGTGATCAGGACGTCGGGGGGCCGGGTGCCGAAACCGCGTCGTTCGGCGGCGGGGGTGTCGCCCGACCGCAGACCCACGGTCACGTCCGGCTGGGGCAGACCGAGCCGTTGCGCGGCGGAGCGTATCCCCGCGAGCGGTGCCCGCAGGTTCCGCTCGACGTCGACGGCCAGCGCCTTGAGTGGGCTGACGTACAGCACCCGGCAGCGCCGGGTGGGCTCGGCCGGCGGCGCCGAGCGGGCCAGGGTGTCCAGCGACCACAGGAAGGCGGCCAGCGTCTTCCCCGAACCCGTGGGTGCGACGACCAGCGCGTTGCCGCCGGTGCGAATCGCCTCCCACGCGCCCCGCTGGGCGGGGGTCGCGGCGGTGAAGGCCGCGCCGAACCAGCTCCGGGTCGGGGCGGAGAACGCCGTGAGCGGATCCGGTGGATCGGGGGAAGCGAAGCTGGGCACGTTGACCAGTCTGCGTCGAGGGACCGACAACCTTCCGCCGGTGTGGTTCATGCCGGGCCCGCCGTGGGGCCCGGCCTCGACCCGGTCGTGCTTCCCGCGACCGTGCTTCCGCCACCGGGGATCCCCACCGGGGACCCCCGGTGGGGATCCCCGACCAGGACCCCCTTGGGTGGTCCCGTCCCGTCCGGACGGTGCACACTGGCGAAGTGCGGTTGACCGAGTTCTGGGCGAAGATGAACACACGGTTCGGTTCCGCGTACGCGGAGTCGTTTGCGCGTGATCATGTGCTGCCCGGTCTCGGTGGCGCGACGGTCGAGGTGGCCTTGGCCCGTGGTGACGATGCCAAGACCGTCTGGCGGGCCGTGTGCGAGGAGTTCGACGTGCCGGCGCGGGAGCGCTGAGCCAGCGTCCGGCGTGTCGTCGGGTCATCGAACGCATGTTCGTCTAGAGTCGTCCCGTGCGGCTACTTGTCCACAGATCATCCTCGACTCTCGAAACTGTCGGACCCACGGCCTAACGTCATCCTCGTGGCCAAGACTCGACGACCTCAGCATGGAGTAACTCCAATGGCAGGACTCGACCGTGAGAAGGCGTTGGATAATGCCTTGGCGCAGATCGACAAGCAGTTCGGCAAGGGATCGGTCATGCGGTTGGGGGACGACACCAGGCCGCCGGTCCAGGCCATTCCCACCGGTTCGATTGCTCTGGATGTCGCGCTCGGCATCGGCGGGCTGCCGCGGGGGCGCATCATTGAGATCTACGGCCCGGAGTCGTCCGGGAAGACGACCGTCGCCCTGCACGCGGTGGCGAACGCGCAGGCGGCCGGTGGTATCGCGGCGTTCATCGACGCCGAGCACGCGCTTGACCCCGAGTACGCGGGAAAGCTCGGCGTCGACACCGACGGTCTGCTGGTCTCCCAGCCGGATACCGGCGAGCAGGCGTTGGAGATCGCGGACATGCTCGTCCGGTCTGGCGCGCTGGACATCATTGTCATCGACTCGGTGGCCGCGCTGGTCCCGAGGGCCGAGATCGAGGGCGAGATGGGGGACAGCCACGTCGGCCTCCAGGCCCGCCTGATGTCCCAGGCCCTGCGCAAGATGACCGCGGCGCTGGCGAACTCCGGCACGACCGCGATCTTCATCAACCAGTTGCGCGAGAAGATTGGGGTGATGTTCGGCTCCCCGGAGACCACGACCGGTGGTAAGGCACTGAAGTTCTATGCGTCGGTGCGCCTCGATGTCCGTCGTATCGAAACCCTCAAGGACGGCACGGAGGCCGTGGGTAACCGGACCCGCGTCAAGGTGGTGAAGAACAAGGTGGCGCCGCCGTTTCGGACCGCCGAATTCGACATCGTCTACGGAGGCGGTATCAGTCGGGAGGGTTCCCTGATCGACATGGGTGTCGAGCACGGCATTATTCGTAAGTCCGGTGCCTGGTACACTTACGACGGCGATCAGCTCGGCCAGGGCAAGGAGAACGCCCGGTCGTTTCTGCGGGACAACCCCGATCTGGCCAACGAGATCGAAAAGAAGATCAAGGAGAAGCTCGGCATCCTGCCCAGTCTCGAATCCGATGCCGTGGTGCCCGTTCCGGTCGATCTGTAACCGATGGCAGGAGCAGATCCGGGGAATGCCGCCGCCGGTCCGTCGTTCGCCCGGACGGCGGTCGTGGTGGACGGGGGGCCGCGGCCGAATGATCCGATCTCGGTCGCGCGGGAGATCTGTCTGCATCAGCTGGCGACCAGAGCGAGGAGCCGAGCGGAGCTTGCGGCGACCATGCGGCGACGGGGGGTCACCGATGAGATCGTCGCTGTGGTCCTCGACCGGTTGGCCGCCGTCGGTCTAATCGACGACGAGGCCTTCGCTGCCGCCTTCGTCTCCTCCGCCCGGGCCCGTCGTGGGCTGGGTAGGCAGGCCCTGGCCACAGAGCTGCGTAAGCGGGGAGTAGATCCGGAGACCGTCGAGGCCGCCATGGCGGTGGTCGGAGCGGACGACGAGGAGGAGAGCGCCCGCGAGCTCGTCCTTCGTCGGCTGCGGTCGATGGACCGCCTGCCCGAGCAGGTTCGTACCCGAAGGCTTCTCGCCATGCTGACCCGAAAGGGCTATCCGGTCGAACTGGCGGTCCGGGTCGTGAGCGAGCAGGTCGCTCAGGGGCTCGCCGACGGAGGTCGGATGGGCTGGGTGGTCGATGGCGGCGAAGACGACGGCTCGGTGTGAGTGGTGGGGAGATTGAGTCTGGGTCGTCAATGTGCCCTTATTTCTTGACCAGGGATTGTGCGAGACCTAGTCTTTCTTGAAAGGTGACAGGACTCCCGCGGCGACGCGGTCTTGATAGCTCGTCCAACTCACACGGAGGCAGCCGCTGCGCGTGGGTGCTCGAAGGCGGTATGCCCGCCGGCCGGTCGACGTTGGATTGGCCGGTTCGGGAGGCCGTCCGGGCTCCATATCGCAATGGCGTAATCCGCGTGCTGCCCCTCTACGGCTGTGATCGTGCCGAGACGAGGGTCCTTCGCCGCTCCAGCCCGCCTGTGCGGGTCCGACGGAAGCGGAGGGAGCAGCGATGGAGGGCGTCCTCGTCGTCCTGTTGTCACTCGTACTTGTCGTCCTGAGCGTTCTGATCCTCGCCGTGGCGCGGTTGGTCCGGGCGACCCGGGTCGACAAGATACCCGCCCCCGCTCCGGTGGTGCCCCGAACCCCGGCCGCCCGGGGCGCCGGGGACGTGACGGGTCCGGCGGACTTTGACGAGGAGCCGACGGTCCGCGTCCTGCCCGCCCTCCGGGAGGGTTCCGGTGCTCCGGCCACGACGGACGCCGACTCACCCGCCGATCGGGACGGCACCGCCGCGCGGACCGGGGGTTCGGCCGTGACCGCCGGTCGCTCTGACGGCGGCCTCCGCGCGGCTCATGGTGGTAGCGCGGAGGAGGCGGCGCAGATTGTGGCCCGAGCCGAACGGGAGGCGGCGGAACGGTTGGCGCGGGCTGAGCGGGATGCCGCCGAGATCCGGCGGCGCGGCGAGGAGGATGTCGCCCTACTGCGCGAGCGGATGCTCGCCGAGGCGGCGGTCGAAACCTCGCGGGTCCAGGCCGCGGCGAGAGAGTCCGTCCGCGTCGAGCAGGAGGCCGCCCGGACCGAGATCGCCGCGGCTCGGGTGGCGTTCGACGGTGAGCAGCAGGCCTGGCGGACGGAACTACAGAGCCGGGAGGCTGCGATAGCCGCCCGGGAACAGCGCGTCGAGGACCGGATGGCCAGCCTCGACGATCATGGTTGCCGGCTGGCGGACCGCGACCGCGATCTGCTCGACCGGGAGAACGACCTGACCCGTCGGACAGCCGAGGTGGCCGACCTCGAACGTGCCCGTCATGCCGCGCTGGAGCAGGTGGCCGGGCTCACCGCCGGGCAGGCCAGGGGAGAGCTGATCGCCGTCATCGAGCAGGAGGCCCGGCGGGAGGCGGCGCTGACGGTCCGCGAGATCGAGGCCTGGGCCGAGGAGGAGGGTGAGGAACGCGCCCGCAGGATCGTGACCACCGCCATCCAACGGGTCGCGTCCGACCAGACCACCGAGTCCGTCGTGACGGTCCTGCATCTTCCCGGCGATGAGATGAAGGGCAGGATCATCGGGCGGGAGGGGCGCAACATCCGGGCTTTCGAGTCCGTCACCGGGGTCAACGTGCTCATCGACGACACGCCCGAGGCGGTGCTGCTGAGCTGCTTCGATCCGGTGCGTCGCGAGGTCGGTCGCATCACGCTGGCGGCTCTGGTGTCCGACGGCCGGATCCATCCGCACCGCATCGAGGAGGAGTACGCCCGCGCCCAGATCGAGGTGGCCGAGCGGTGCGTGCGGGCGGGCGAGGACGCCCTGCTCGAGACCGGCATCTCCGAGATGCACCCCGAGCTGGTTAACCTGCTGGGCCAGTTGCGTTACCGAACCAGCTACGGCCAGAACGTGCTCGCGCACCTGATCGAAAGCGCCCACCTCGCCGGAATCATGGCCGCCGAGCTGCGCATGCCGCTTCCACTCGCGAAACGAGCGGCTCTGCTGCACGACCTCGGCAAGGCGCTCACCCACGAGATCGAGGGCTCTCACGCGTTGATCGGGGCGGATGTGGCCCGTCGCTACGGTGAGGACGAGGAGGTCGTGCACGCGATCGAGGCCCATCACAACGAGGTCGCACCCCGCTCGATCTGCGCGGTGCTGACCCAGGCCGCCGACCAGATCTCCGGTGGCCGGCCTGGCGCCCGCCGCGACAGCCTGGAGTCGTATGTGAAACGGCTCGAGCGCATCGAGCAGATCGCCGGTGACCGTCCGGGTGTCGACAAGGTGTTCGCCATGCAGGCCGGCCGGGAGGTGCGTGTCATGGTAGTGCCCGAGGAGATCGACGATCTCGCCGCCCATCTGCTCGCCCGGGACGTCGCCAGGCAGATCGAGGAGGAGCTCACCTATCCGGGTCAGATCCGGGTGACCGTCGTGCGCGAGACCCGTGCGGTGGGCACCGCCCGCTGAGCCGGGACGCGGCCGCCGAGGCGGCGGTCCTGACGGCGGTCCAGCCATCGGGCCAGCAGCGACAGCAGCCCGTTGGTGACGATGTACATCACCGCCATGAAGGTGTAAATGGGCAGGGCGTACCTGCTGCCCAGATACTCGACCGCCCCGCGCCCCGACCGCAGCAGCTCGCTGTAGGCGATGACGTAGCCCAGCGAGGTGTCCTTGAGCAACGTCACCAGCTGGCTCACCAGCGTCGGGCTCATCCGCCGGATCGCCTGGGGAAACTGGATGAGGCGGAAGATCTGGACCGGCCGCAGCCCGGCCGCCGCCGCGGCCTCCGTCTGCCCCCGGTCGACCGACTGGATCCCGGCGCGGAAGATCTCGCTGAGCACCGCCCCGTTGTAGGCGGTCAGCCCGATGACCAGGGCCCAGAACGCCGAGAGCCGCCAGCCGAGCGCCGGCAGACCGAGGTAGGCGAACAGGATGAGCATCAGGACGGGCAGGCTGCGGAACAGCTCCACCAGCAGCGTGGCCGGGATGCGTACCGTCCGGCGCCGGGACAGCCGGGCCAGGGCAAGCAGGGTCCCCACCGCCGAGGCGAACAGCATCGCGGTCAGCGCGGCGCGCAGCGTGTCGAGCAGCCCGTTCCACAGCAGGGTGCGCAGCGCCGGCTGATCGACGAAGACACTCCAGCGCTTGCCGTCGAGCTGGCCAGAGTCGGCGAGGCGGAGCACCGCCAGCGTGACCAGCCCGACGAGGACAGCGGCGGCCACCACGCTCGCGAGCAGGATGCGACGCCGACCACGCGGACCCGGTGGATCGGCCAGGATGATCTCGGCGCTCATTGCGCCCTCGCCACCCGTCGTTCGGCCAGGGACAGCCCGGCTGCCAGCACCACGGTGAGGATCAAGTATGCCACCACGCCGCCGAGCAGCACGGCGATCACCGCGTCCGGATTGGCGGTCGTGAGCCGTTGGACCATGCCGGTCAGCTCTTGGACGCCGAACGCCGCGGCGATCGAGGTGTTGCGGATCAGTGCGCTCACCACGCTGCCCAGCGGTTGCAGCACGTTGCGGAACGCCTGCGGAAGAATGATCATTCGTAGTGTCTGGGAGAAGGTCAGGCCCAGCGCACGAGCCGCTTCGGCCTGACCGAGCTCGATCCCATTGATCCCGGAACGCACCGCCTCGCAGACCAGCGCGGCGTGATAAATCGAGAGCGCGACCACCGCGAACGTGAAATACGAGAAGACGATGTCCAGCTGTGGCAGGACGAACACCACGAAGAAGAACACGACGGTCAGCGGGGTGTTGCGGACCGTCTGCACGTAGGCGGTGCCGGTCCAGCGCAGCGGGGGCACGGGGGAGACCCGCATCGCCGCGAGGACGGTACCGAGGATCAGCGCCGCCACGGACGCGACCAGGCTTAGCCCGACCGTCCGGCGGAAGCCCTCGGCGAAGATGTCGAGGTTGTCGATGACGGCGTCGATCGTTGTCCTCCCTCATGCGGTGGCGGGTGGACGACCGGTCGGCGCGGGTGAGGCCGACCGGTCGTGCCCCGAGCGATGATCGGCGGATGCCGTTCAGCCGGTGCCGGTCACCTGATATCGATCACCTGCTACCGGTCAACGGCCGCCGCTCAACGGCCCTCGACCCGCGGAGCGGATCAGGACGTGTACCGGTCGACGGCCGGGGGAGTGGGCACGGTCGGCTCCACCTTGCCGAGGGTCGAGGTGTACGCCTTCTCCCAGCGCCCGTCCTTGTAAGCGGCCTCGAGCGTGTCGTTGATGAAGTTCCGGAACGCGTCGTCACCCTTCTTGAGGCCGATGCCGTAGGGCTCCTTCGTGAAGGTGCCACCCACCACCTTGAAGGCGTCAGGGTCCTTGTCGACGAGACCCAGCAGGATGCCCTTGTCCGTGGTGACCGCGTCGACCTGGCCGTTCTTCAACGCGTCGGCGCACTTGCTGTACACATCGAACAGCACGAGCTGGGCGGTGGGCGCCACCCGGCGGATGTTCTCGGCCGGCGTGGATCCGCTGACCGAGCACACCTTCTTGCCGGCAAGGGTGTCCTTGCCGGTGATGTCGGTGTTGTTCTTCGCGACCATGATGGACTGGCCGGAGACGTAGTACGGCCCCGCGAAGTCGACGACCTTCTTTCGTTTGTCGTTGATTGTGTAGGTGGCCACCACGAGGTCGACCCGGCCCTGCTGGATGAAGGGTTCACGGTTGGCCGACACTGTCTCCACGTAGGAGACCTTGTCGCGCGGGATGCCCAGGGCATCCGTGACGATCTTCGAGATCTCGACGTCGAAGCCCTCGGGCTGGCCGCTGAGGTTCTTCAGCCCGAACAGGTTCTGGTCGAACTTCGTCCCGATGGTGATCTTTCCGGCGTCGTGCAGCCGGGCCATGGTGGTGCCGGCGGTGAAGGTCACCGAGGGGGTGGGTGTCGAGGTGTCATCG
>NZ_CDXDOS010000007.1:23430-28280 GCF_978021245.1 Frankia sp. CoBUL1 | reverse complement strand
GCGCCTGCGGCGGCATTCGCGTGACATCCCGCCGGAGCTCCCGTTGGGATGCCCGGCGGCGGGGCGTCGCGTCCGGCTGAACGGTGTACGCATGACCGATCCTCTCGCAGTGCTCCGGACCGCGGGTCCGGAGCAGGTGATCTGGCGTCGGGTGGTGTGTGTCCCCCCCTGAGGAACTGCGTCCCTCTGGTGGTGCGTGCCTGCTGGTGGTGCGTGCCTCTGGTGTGTCTCCGGGTACCGGCGGCGCGGTGGGCGGTGGGCGCGGCCGGGTCGGGCCGGGTCGGTGGAGGTTCAGTGCTGCAGGACCCGGGCCAGGAAGTCCCGGGCGCGCTCGGTCCGCGGCGCGGCGAAGAAACTCTCTGGCGGGGCGATCTCGAGGATGCGACCGTCCGCCATGAAGGCCACCCGGTCCGCGGCGGAACGCGCGAATCCCATTTCGTGGGTGACGACGATCATGGTCATGCCGCTGGTGGCCAGCGACCTCATCACGTCCAGCACCTCGGAGATCATCTCTGGGTCGAGTGCCGAGGTCGGTTCGTCGAAGAGCATGAGCACGGGATCCATCGCCAGCGCCCTGGCGATGGCGGCGCGCTGCTGCTGGCCGCCGGAGAGCTGGCGGGGCAACTGGTCCGCCTTGTCGGCGATCCCCACGCGTTCCAGTAGTTCCTGGGCCCGGGTGCGGGCCTGCAAGCGGTTGTGTCCCAGGACCTTGACCGGCCCCAGGGTGACGTTCTCGAGCACCGTCTTGTGCGCGAAGAGGTTGAACGATTGGAACACCATTCCAACCCGTGATCGCATCCGGGCGAGCTCACGGCCCTCCGTGGGCAGGGGACGGCCCTCGAAGAGGATCCGGCCCTCGTCGATCGTTTCCAACCGGTTGACGCAGCGGCACAGGGTCGACTTCCCCGACCCCGAGGGCCCGATGATGATGACGACCTCGCCCGCCTCGACGGACAGGTCGACGTCGGTCAGGACCCGGTTGTCGCCGAACGACTTCCCGACGCCTTCCAGAGTCACCAAAGGCATGTCGACCTCCCGACACAATGGCGCTGTGGTGTTGGGCCGAGCGTCCCGGCGGCCTCATGATGGAACGGCCAGGCGCGCGGATCAGTCGTGGGGCCGACGGCTGGAGCGGTCGTCTCGCGCGGATTTCGGCGCACTGACGGGAACATTCGAGAATAGTATCCCTGCAGCTACGCAAATATATCGAGCGGGGTGTTGCCTGATATCTCGGGCGGTGTCCGGGCCGGGGTGGGGCGCCTCAGCTCCCGACGGGGAGGGTCCCGGCCCCGCAGGCGAGGCGGCCCGCGACGCGATCCCGTCCCCGCCGGACCCAGCTCAGACCCCAGACCCGGCTCCGGCCCGGTGCACGCGCCGTAGGCTGGTCGGGTGAACGGCCGCAGCTACGAGGTCCGCACGTTCGGGTGCCAGATGAACGTCCACGACTCCGAACGGCTCTGTGGGCTGCTGGAATCCGCCGGCTACTCCCCGGTCGATCCCGGCGGCGAGGCGGATGTGGTCGTGTTCAACACCTGCGCGGTGCGGGAGAACGCCGACAACCGCCTGTACGGCAACCTCGGCCAGCTAGTCCCGGTGAAGAAGGGCCATCCGGGCATGCAGATCGCGGTCGGGGGCTGCCTCGCCCAGAAGGACCGGGCCGCGATCCTCGACCGGGCGCCCTGGGTTGACGTGGTCTTCGGCACGCACAACCTGCACCGACTGCCCGTGCTGCTGGAGCGCGCGCGGCACAACGCGGCGGCCCAGGTCGAGATCGCCGAGGCCCTGGAGGTCTTCCCGAGCTCCCTGCCGACCCGGCGGGCCAGCCATCACTCGGCCTGGGTCAGCATCAGCGTGGGATGTGACAACACCTGCACCTTCTGCATCGTCCCCAGCCTGCGTGGCCGCGAGCGTGACCGCCGGCCGGGCGACGTGCTTGCCGAGGTCGAGGCCCTGGTCGCGGAGGGCGCCCTGGAGATCACACTGCTGGGGCAGAACGTCAACTCCTACGGGCGCTCGCTGGGAGATCCCGGTGCCTTCGCGAAGCTGCTGGCCGCCTGCGGTCGCGTCGAGGGTCTCGAACGTGTCCGCTTCACCTCACCGCATCCGCGCGACTTCACCGACGACGTCATCGAGGCCATGGCGACCACCTCGAACGTGTGCCACCAGCTGCACATGCCGTTGCAGTCCGGGTCGGACACCGTGCTGCGCCGCATGCGCCGCTCGTACCGTCGGGACCGTTTCCTCGGCATTGTCGAGCGGGTGCGGGCGGCCATGCCCGACGCGGCCATCACCACCGACATCATCGTCGGCTTCCCTGGCGAGACCGAGGCGGACTTCGCCGACACCCTCGACGTGGTGCGGGCGGCCCGGTTCTCCGGCGCCTTCACCTTCCAGTACTCGCCTCGCCCGGGTACCCCGGCAGCGACCATGGACGCCCAGGTGGACCGGGCGACCGTGGCCGACCGGTATACCCGGCTGGTGGCCCTGCAGGACGAGATCTCCTGGGCGGAGAACCGGGCCCTGGTCGGCCGGCGGGTCGAGGTGCTGGTCTCGGAGGGGGAGGGGCGCAAGGACGGCGCCACCGGCCGGATGTCCGGCCGGGCTCGGGACGGACGGCTCGTGCACTTCCGTGCGGACGAGGCCGCGAGCTCGTCCACCGGCTCGGGCCCGAGGGCGGGCTGCGCCGCGCCCGCGGTCGCGGTGGCGGTGGCGGTGGCGCCTACGGTGCGCCCGGGCGACGTCGTCGAGACGGTGGTGACGCGGGGGGCACCCCATCACCTCACCGCCGACGGCCCCCTGCGGTCCCACCGGGCGACCCGTGCGGGGGACGCGTGGGCGCTCGGGCGTGACGGTGGCGGTGCGGCAGCCGCGCAGCAGCCGGCAGGCGGACGGCCGATCGTCACCCTGGGCATCCCGTCCCTGCGGTCGTCCTCGCCCGATCCCGTCGGCCCGGCGCCGGCCGACGCGGCGTTGGCCGGCGCGGACGCCTGCTGTACTCCGGTACGTCGATGACCCTCGTCGCCGCCGCGGTCTGTCCTCATCCTCCGTTGCTGGTTCCCGAGGTCGGCCGTGGTGAGCCGGTCGAGGCGCGGGCCGTCGCGGTGGACGCGGTGCGCCTGCTGTGTGCCGCCGAGCCGGACACGATCGTGGTGGTGGGTGACGCGGCGACCGAGGTGTCCTACGGCCCCGCCGCGTCCGGGTCGCTGGCCGGCTTCGGGGTGGATCTCCGGGTAGATCTTGGCCCGACCGCGCCGGCCCCCGAGCCGTCGTCTGTCCTGTCGTCGCCCGTCCTACCGTTGTCGATCACGATCGGCGCCTGGCTGCTGGGCGCCGTCGGTTGGCCCGGCGCCCGCACCGCCGTCGGGGTGCCCGCGGAGATCTCCCCGGACGGGGCCGTCGCACTCGGATCGCGGCTGGTCGCGGGCTCCGCTCCGCAGGAGCGCCTCGCCCTGCTCGTGATGGGCGACGGCTCGGCCTGTCGCACGCTGAAGGCTCCCGGCGGGTTGGATCCACGGGCCGCGGCGTTCGACGCGACCGCCGCCGCGGCGCTGGCCGCAGGGGATCCGGCCGGTCTGCTCGCCTTGGACCCGGGGTTGGCCCGGGAGCTGCTCGCCGCGGGCCGGGCGTCCTGGCAGGTCCTGGCCGGCGCCCTGCTCGCCGCGACCCGGGACGGCCTGGGCCCGGGGTTCCTGGGCCCGGGGTCATGGAACAGTGACCTCCGGTATGACGACGCGCCGTACGGTGTCGGCTATCTGGTTGCCCTCTGGACACGGGATGTTGCCGAGCGAGGATGAACAGGCAGAAGGAACCGCGCCGGGGACCGGTGGTGGCGGTCGTGGGGCCGACCGCCGGCGGCAAGAGTGACCTCGGCATCGAGATCGCGCTCGCCCTCGGTGGCGAGGTGGTGAACGCGGACTCGATGCAGCTCTACCGCGGGATGGACATCGGTACCGCCAAGGTTCCCGAGGCGGAGCGTCGCGGGGTGCCCCACCATTTGCTCGACGTGTGGGACGTGACGCATCCCGCGGACGTCGCGAGCTTCCAGGCGGACGCCCGCCGGATAATCGACGGCCTGCTCGCCGCCGGGCGCATTCCGGTGCTGGTCGGCGGTTCCGGGCTCTACGTCCGCGCGGTTCTTGACAATCTGGCCTTCCCGGGGACCGATCCGGGCGTCCGGGCGCGGTGGGAGGAGGAACTGGCCCGCGTCGGCGCACCGGCGCTGCACGACCGGCTGGCCGCGCGGGCACCGCAGGCCGCCGCGGCGATCCTGCCCAGCAACGGCCGGCGGATCGTGCGTGCCCTGGAGGTCGTCGAGCTCACCGGAACCTTCACGGCCACCCTGCCGGAGCACCGCTCGGTCTATGAGGTCGTGCAGATCGGCGTGGATCGCCCCGATCTCGACCGACGGATTACGGACCGGGTGGAGAAAATGTGGGGTGCTGGTTTTCCTGACGAAGTGCGAAGGTTGGTGGAATGCGGCCTGCGGGAAGGCCGAACCGCGTCTCGCGCACTGGGATATGCCCAGGTTCTGGCCTGGTTCGACGGCGCAATGGACTCCGCCGAACAGGCCAAGCTCGCCACAATTACGGCGACGCGGCGCTTTGCCCGTCGACAAAGGTCCTGGTTCCGGCGGGATAACCGGATAGCCTGGTTGGACCAACCAGATGTCACCCAGGTGCGACGGCTGGTGGGTTCGCTCTGACGGGTGATCGGCCGACCGGGTCGGGGTCGATCGGGCCGCCGCCAATGCGCGGCGTCGCCGGTGACCGGTGCGCGGCGGCCGGTCCCGCACGGCGTCTGGAGAGATCGATGTGACCGCGCCCACCTCTGATGCTGGTACCCCACCCGAC
>NZ_CDXDOS010000007.1:0-23281 GCF_978021245.1 Frankia sp. CoBUL1 | reverse complement strand
TGACTCTCGTCCCCGCGCTCTACGCCGCCTTCGACGATGGTTCGCTGCGGCTGCACTTCCAACCGGAGGTCGACCTGCGCAACGGGTCGGTGCCGGGGATGGAGGCCCATCCGCGGTGGCTGCACCCGGAACGCGGGGTGCTGGGTCCGGCGGATTTCATGCCGATCGCAGCGGCCGCGGGCCTCGTCCATCAGGTGGACCAGTGGGTGCTGCGGATGGCCGTGACCGAGGCGCGCACCTGGCATCGGATGGCGGTCGGGACGCCGATCCGCCCGCCCCGGTTGTGGGTGAACATCGATGGCCGCCAGCTTGCCAGCCTCGCCTTCGCGGCCGAGGTCGACCGGCTCGTCTCGGGCCGGGTGCTGCCGGCCGGGGCGATCGGCCTTGAGTTCAGCGAGCAGACCCTCGGACTCGCCGCGCCGATGGTGCCCCGGTTGCTGACCCGGCTGCGTGCCCTCGGGGTGGCGATCGCCGTCGGGTCCTTCGGCACGTGGCTGGGCTCGTTGGCCGTGCTCGACCAGCTGCCGTTGAACCTCGTCAAGATCGACGGTCTGTTCCTGCGGGCGACGATGAAGGACCTCGAGGGTGAGGCCGTGCTCGCGGCCATCGTCCGGCTTGCCCACCAACGCGGCCTGCCCGTCGTTGCCGACGATGTCGACACCGCGCGCCTGGCGTCCCGGGTGGTGGATCTCGACTGTGATCGCGCCATCGGATCGGTGTTCTGTCCGCCGGTGCCGGTGGAGGACGCTCGGATGATCGCTCTCGGGCGCGGCCGGCCCGACCGTTGGTACAAGCCGTCGCATTCCGACGACCGGATGCGGGAGTGGGCGCGGGCCGCAGCCGGCTGACGCCGCCGCGGGAGCCCGGTCGTCAGGTGCCGAGCGGCATCCCCCGTACGATCGGCGACGTGCGGGACGAGCTGGGACTGCGATTCGTCAAGGGCCACGGGACGGGCAACGACTTCGTCCTGCTGCCGGATCCCGACGGGGACCTCGACCTCACCGCGGACCTGGTGCGCGCGCTGTGCGACCGACGGGCCGGCATCGGGGGCGATGGGGTGCTGCGGGTGGTGCTCTGCGCCGCGGTTCCCGAGGCGGCCGGTCTGGCCGGCCGGGCGCGCTGGTTCATGGACTACCGCAATGCTGATGGTTCGGTTGCCGAGATGTGCGGTAACGGTGCCCGGGTGTTCGCCCGCTACCTCGTCGACGCCGGATACGCCCAGCCCGGACGGTTCCACGTCGCGACCCGCGCCGGGCTGCGGCTCGTCGAGGCCGCGGTGGACGGTGACGTCACGGTCGACATGGGACCGCCGCGGATCATCGACGGACCCGGGGCCCCGGTCACCGTCGCCGATCGTGACTTCACCGCGACCGCGGTCTCGATGGGTAATCCGCACGCGGTCTGCTTCGCCGGCGACCTGGACGTCGCCGGGCTGCGTCGGCTCGACCTGACCCGACCACCATCGTTCTCCCCGGTTGACTTCCCGGACGGGGTGAATGTGGAGATCGTCGTTGACCGGCCGGGTGGGGTGGCGATGCGGGTGTTCGAACGTGGGGTCGGGGAGACCGCGTCCTGCGGCACCGGTGCCTGCGCGGTCGCGGTGGCCTGGGCGGCCCGGCGAGGTGCTCGGCCGGCGGGTGCGCCGGTCGAGGTCGAGGTGGATGTGCCCGGCGGCGGCCTGGTCGTGATCTGGCAGCCGGAGACCGTGCTGTTGCGAGGGCCCGCCGAGCTGGTCTTCGACGGCGTGCTGCGCCATGCGGAGGCCCATGACCCGGTCGGGTGAGGTGTCCGTTTCCTGCAAGACCCGGTCCGCCTGCCTGCCCTACGGTGCCCTCATGCCACCATCGTTCACCCTGACCGGTGTGATCGTCGCTGATATGGCCCGGTCCCTGGCGTTCTACCGCCGGCTCGGCCTCGATCTGCCCGCCGGGGCCGACGCCCAGCCGCACGTCGAGGTGCAGCTGCCCGGCGGTCCACGCCTCGCGTTCGACAGCGAGGCGACCATCCGATCCTTTGATCCGCGCTGGTCGGCGGGTACCGGCTCGCCGCGGGTCGGGCTGGCCTTCGCCTGCGACACGCCGGACGAGGTCGATGAGGTCTACGCCGACCTCGTCGGCGCCGGTCACACCGGCCACCTTCCGCCCTGGGACGCCTTCTGGGGCCAGCGGTACGCGGTCGTGCTCGATCCAGACGGCAACCACGTCGACCTCTACGCCCCACTGCCCGTAGCGGCCGCGACATCCGATACCGAGACGTCCAGCTCGTCCTGAACGTTGACATTTCGGATGAGGTGAGTCGGCGGAACTCCGGCGAGCGCGCGTACCTCCCGGGCGAGGTGCGCCTGGTCGGCGTAGCCGGCCTCGGCCGCCACGACCGCGAACGGGATGCCGGCCCGCGCCGCGTGCAGGGCGTCCTGCATCCGGAGGATCCTGGCGAGCGTCTTCGGGCCATATCCGAAGACGCGCCGGCAGCGACGCAGCAGCTGGCGTTCGCTCAGCCCGACTGTGCGCGCGAGGTCGTCCACAGGCGCCCGGGCGCGGGCACCCGCCAGAACGGCGGGAACCAACCGGTCCACGAGCGCCGGGTGAACGGGCCGGGCGGCGATCGACGACTCGAATGCGACCAGGGGATCAGCGGCCATGGCGAGCCGCTCGGCGAGTCGCTGCGCCGGTCCGTCGCCCCACAGGTCGGCGAGCGGGACGCGTTGGTCGCGCAGTTCGTCCGCGGCCACTCCGAGGTGGGATGGTCCAGAGCCCGAGTCGAAGCGGAGCCCGACGTGCCGCACGCCTGGTGCCCAGCGCACCAGCTTCGCCGCCGTGTCCGGCCCCGCGACGATCAGATTGGCGTCGGAACTCCAGATGATGTCCATGCATCCGTCCGGCAACACTCGCCGACTGCCCACCACACCTGTGCGCTCGGTGCGCCCTGTGCGGTCCGAGGGCCCGGTGCGGTCCGGATGCCGGTCCGCCGTCGTCCGCGTGGTGCCCGGGGGGTGTCCAGGGGGAGTCGGGCGGCCCGAGCTGTCCCAGATCGTCGCGGCGAGGCGGTGGGCCCGTCTTTCGTGGTACTCGTGGTACACGTCGCAGAGGCTACGTCGGCGGGGCGGCAAAACGGTTCGCGATCGACGTGGTGACGTGGGACCCTGGTTGGCGACGGGATTCGCCGGGAAACGAGGGGGAGGCGCGCCACGAGTGCGGCAGGGTCTTCCGGTCCGGCGGATCCTCCTCGGGCCACCGGGTCGTGGGGCCCGGCCGGAGCAGGCGGCACGGAATGATCGCGGAATGGTGCGGTAGCGGGCCGCGTTGAGAACGGATGGTATGACACTTCCTGCTGACGCCTTCGATGCGTCCACTCTCGACAGATCCCTCATCAAGCTGACCGATACCGATTCGTCTTACCTGTCGAACTTTTTCGACGATTCTGGGGACGGTTTCGACCTGGAGGATCGCGCCGCGTTGCGGCGGGTTCCCGGTCTCGCCACCGAGCTCGACGACGTTACCGAGGTCGAGTACCGGCAGCTGCGGCTGGAGCGTGTCGTCCTCATCGGCGTATGGACGTCGGGTTCCCCGCGGTCGGCCGAGAGCTCCATGGCGGAGCTCGCGGCGCTCGCCACGACCGCCGGTTCGGTGGTGCTCGACGCGCTCGTGCAGCGTCGCGACCGGCCGGATGCCGCGACTTACGTCGGTTCGGGCAAGGCCCGCGAGCTCGCCGAGGTCGTCGCGGCGACCGGCGCGGACACGGTGGTCTGCGATGGCGAGCTCACCCCGGGTCAGCTGCGGCAGCTGGAGGAGGTCGTCAAAGTAAAGGTCATCGACCGGACGGCCCTCATCCTGGACATCTTCGCCCAGCACGCGACCTCTCGCGAGGGCAAGGCCCAGGTCGAGCTCGCGCAGTTGCAGTACATGCTGCCCCGGCTGCGTGGGTGGGGTGAGTCGATGTCGCGGGCCGCGGCCAGTGGCGGCGGCCGGGCGCCCATCGGTACCCGCGGTCCCGGTGAGACGAAGATCGAGACCGATCGTCGGCGGCTGCGGGCCAGGATGGCGCGGTTGCGCCGCGAGCTCGCCGCGATGACGACCGTGCGGGAGACCAAGCGTTCCGCCCGGCGGCGGGGCGAGGTCCCCAGCGTGGCGATCGCCGGTTACACCAACGCCGGTAAGTCGTCGCTGCTCAACCGGCTGACCGGCGCGGGTGTCCTGGTCGAGGACGCGCTGTTCGCCACCCTCGATCCGACCGTGCGGCGGGCGACCCTGCCGGACGGCCGGGCCTTCACCCTGACCGACACCGTCGGATTCGTCCGGCATCTGCCGCATCAGATCGTCGAGGCGTTCCGCTCGACGCTGGAAGAGGTCGCCGATGCCGATCTCATCCTGCACGTTGTGGACGGATCATCGCCGGATCCGGCCGCGCAGATCTCCGCCGTGCGCGAGGTTCTCAACGACATCGACGCGGGCGGCGTTCCCGAGCTGATCGTCGTCAACAAGGTGGACGCCGTGGAGCCGACGGTCGTCGCGGGGCTGCGCCAGCTCGCCCCGGACGCCGTGTTCGTCTCGGCACGTACGGGCGAGGGGCTGGCCGCGCTGGTCGACGCGCTCTGTGCCCGGGTGCCGCATCCCGACGTGGAGATGCGCGTGCTCGTGCCCTACACCCGGGGCGACTTGGTCTCCCGGGTGCACGCGAACGGCGAGGTGCTCACGATGGAGCACACCGAGACCGGTACCCGGCTGTCCGCCCGGGTTTCCTCGGGACTCGCAGCGGAGCTGCACGCCTACCGGGCCTGAGCCCAGGAGCGATCAGACGCGAGGCAACCCGGCCGGCCGCCCGACGGGCGGCCGGCCGATCCACATCAAACCCTGCGGAGCACAGCCACGATCCGGCCGAGGATGGTCGCATCCTCACCGGGGATGTCGGCGAAGGCCGAGTTCTCCGGATGTAGCCAGATCTTGCCGTCCCGAAGCCGCAGACGCTTGACCGTCGCCTCCCCGTCGATCATTGCGGCGACGATCTCCCCGTTGTCCGCGACCGGCTGCTGGCGGACGACCACCCAGTCACCGTCGCAGATCGCCGCGTTGATCATCGAGTCGCCGACGACCCGGAGCAGGAACAGAGTGCCCTCGCCGACGATCTCCCTGGGTAGCGGGAAGACGTCCTCGACCGCCTGCTCGGCCAGGATCGGGCCACCGGCGGCGATCCGGCCCAGCACCGGCACGTAGGCCGCCTCCGACTTGCTTCCTTCGGTGGTGCCCGGCGCCGCCTCACCGATGATGGGAATCGTGCCCGCCACCGTCGTCGTGCCCGCGCCCACATCCGCGCGTCGCCGGGGGTGCTCGACGGTCAGAACCTCCATCGCTCTCGGGCGGTTCGGGTCCCGCCGCAGGTAGCCCTTCTCCTCGAGCACCTTGAGCTGGTGAGCCACACTACTGGTGCTGGTGAGGCCGACCGCCTCACCGATCTCCCGCACGCTGGGCGGATACCCGCGCCGCTCCACCGCGGCCCGGATGACCTCCAGCACCTTGCGCTGCCGGGGGGTCAGGCCCGCGTCCGTGGGGCCTTCGGGAAAGGCTCGCACGTTGCCGCGGGTTCCGCCCCGGCGCGTACCCCTGCCTTGGCTAGTCATCGCTTACCGTTCTCCTCGTCGCGTTTTTCTTCCGCCGTGCGGCCACCGGCCGGCCGGCGACCGCACGGCGGACCGTCCCGCTCCGGAAGCGGTCACCCACCGACTCGCCGCCGTCCGTGACCGGGGGAAACCGCCCGGTTCACACCCGATCGACTCGACGGTAACCGGCGGGTCGCAGAATCTCAAACGTCTGTTCGAGCGTGTCCCTGGCGGTTTCCGGTTCCCGATGCGACAATCGACCACGCGTTCGATCGAACGAAGGTTCGATCTTCGGCGTTCGGTGTCGTCGGAACGGGAGGGTGCCGTGGGATCCGCACACAGGGCGCGGGTCGTCGACCTGTCGATGGCCAGAGACCGGGTGGGTCGTCGCCCGCCCGCACCCCCGCCGCTCCGGCTGACCCGGCGGGGTCGGGTGGTGGTGGTATCGATCGTCGTGGCGGTCGTCGTGGCGGTAGCAATCATGATCATGCCTGGGGTGTCGATTGCCGGGCCGGATACCGCGGAGGCGCCGCGGCACCATCTGGTCGTGCCGGGGGAGACGCTGTGGGAGGTGGCAGTGGCGCTCGACGAGAGCGCCGACACCCGGGTCATGGTGGACCGGCTGATGCGGCTGAACCACCTGCGGTCACCACTGATCGCCCCGGGCCAGTCGTTACTCCTTCCCTGACGCCCGGCTTCCCGGCTTTCCGGGTCCACGAGTGTCTCGGCGCAGGGTTCTCGCGCACCGTCGTCTTTCGTCCACGTGCGGTGCCACGTGCGATGCGGACCACACGGACCACACGGGGGTGCTGTCCTCATCTCTGGGGCCGTGCGCTACCTTGGACACAACATCTGGTGCTTACCGGGGTGTAAGTCATCCACAGGTTGTTCCACAGGTCTTCCGCGGGGAGCTGGCGGTCCATCCACAAGGTGGTCTTTCCGGCGTGGATGCCGGGTCCTCAACGGTGTCCCTCATCCCCGGTCCGGGGCGGTCGGCTCCGGCGCGGGCGAAGGAGGCGTAGCGCGTGCGGTGCCCGTTCTGCCGGCATCCGGACAGTCGCGTCGTTGACAGTCGGGAGGCCGAGGAGGGTTCGGCGATCCGCCGCAGGCGGTCCTGCCTGTCCTGCGGTCGCCGGTTCACTACGATGGAGGAGGCGTCCCTTCAGGTTCGCAAGCGCAGTGGGGCGGCCGAGCCGTTCAGCCGGGCCAAGGTCATCGCCGGTGTCCGCAAGGCCTGCCAGGGCCGGCCGGTGCGGGATGATGATCTCGCGCTTCTGGCGCAGCGGGTAGAGGACGCCGTCCGCTCGTCGGGGTCGGCGGAGGTGCCCGCGGAGGCGATCGGCCGGGCGATCCTCGGTCCGCTCCGTGAGCTCGACGAGGTGGCTTATCTCCGCTTCGCCTCGGTGTACCTGGCCTTCGAGTCGTTGACTGACTTCGAGTCCGCGATCGCCGCGTTGCGCTCCGAGGCCGCCGGACCTCCCACCACGCGGGATGGACCAGCACGACCGGTCCCGCGCGGCGCCGTCGATGCCTCGCCGGTGATCGGCACCCAGCAGGTGCATAGCAGGTAGGGCCGGGACCGCTCGACCGAAAGCGTCATACATCGCCCTGGCTCGCCGTGCCGGCCCGGTCCCGCCGGCGACGGGTGACATCCCGCGTCGCGGCCGTGCGAGGACCGCGGACCTCCCGGACGGCACGCATGCGGCCCGGCTCGACCTGGCTGGTGCCGTTCGCCGTGCGTGTGTTTGCCGTGCGCGTGCTCGTCCCCGCGGGCACCGCCGTGCGTCGAGGTCCGGCCCCGCACCGTCCCGACGTCCGCTGGCTGCGGCCTGGGGCGGGGATGCCCACAACACATTGTTGAAGGTTGGAGCTGACGAGTGAAGACGAGGAGCGTCATGACCGACAGCCGCGGCACGAAGCCGAGCAGGTCAGCGGCGAAAGCGAGTGGGTTGAAGATCCAGCGGTCACGTACCACCGCCGGCGTCCACCCGTACGACGAGGTCACCTGGGAGTCCCGGGACGTCGTCATGACCAACTGGCGGGACGGCTCGGTCAACTTCGAGCAGCGGGGAGTGGAATTCCCGCAGTTCTGGTCGGTGAACGCCTCCAACATCGTTACCAGCAAGTACTTCCGTGGGGCGCCCGGCACGCCGGGGCGGGAGTGGTCGCTGCGGCAGTTGATCGATCGGGTCGTGCACGCCTACGGCGCGGCCGGCCGCGAGCACGGCTACTTCGCCTCGGACACCGACGCCGAGATCTTCGAGCACGAACTGACCTGGATGCTGCTCCACCAGGTCTTCAGCTTCAACTCGCCGGTCTGGTTCAACGTGGGAACCCCCGCGCCGCAGCAGGTCTCGGCGTGCCAGCCCTATGACGCCCTCGTCAGCACGCCATCCGGTCTGGTTCCCATCGGCGCCTTGGTGGAGACGGACGCGGTGGGGATGAAGGTCTTCGACGCGCACGGTCTGACCCAGGTGATCGCGACCAAGTCCAACGGCGTCAAGGACGTCCTGCGGATCTGGACGAGGGCCGGTCACGCGCTCGACGTCACCGCCGATCATCTGGTGTGGCGGAGCACCTCCGCGGGTGCCGGGGCCTTCGTCCCCGCCGGCGCGCTGCGGGCCGGGGACACCCTCGAGTGGCATCGCACCATCGCCCCGGGCGAGGGTGAGATCACTTCACGGGAGATCGCCGAGGCGGCGCTCGCGGGCCGGCTGCAGGCGGACGGTTTTGTTGGTCGGTACGCCGGTACGAACGCCTCGCTGACCATCGAGGCGATGACTGTGCCGACCCGGCTGTATGATGCTCCGCTACCCGTTGTCGCGGCTTATCTGCGCAGCCTGTTCCAGGCCGATGGCTACGTGTCCCGCCGGGAGCGCTCGACGCTGATCGGGCTGGACATGATTAGCGAGGGCCTCATTCGCGGGGTGCAGGGTTTGCTCGCCCGGTTCGGCATCTTCGCGCGGGTACGCCGCGAGGCGGATCCGCGACCCGACCGCCACGACCTCTGGAGCCTGGGCATTCAGAACGCCGGTGACCGGCGGACGTTCGCGGACGAGATCGGCTTCCTCGATCCGGTGAAGGCCGCGAAGCTGGAGACGTCGTTCGATCAGCCCGGCCAGGCCGCGAAGCCGGTGAAGCGGTTGCAGATCGAGCGCATTGAGCCGCGCGGGCCGATGCCGGTCTACGACATCCAGACCGACAGCGGCGAGTACCTCTCCGCCGGCCTCCGTGTGCACAACTGCTTCATCCTCTCCGTGGACGACACCATGGAGTCGATCCTGAACTGGTACCGGGAAGAGGGGCTGATCTTCAAGGGGGGTTCCGGGGCCGGGCTCAACCTGTCCCGCATCCGGTCCTCGAAGGAGCTGCTGTCCTCCGGGGGCACCGCCTCCGGGCCGGTGAGCTTCATGCGCGGCGCCGACGCCTCGGCGGGTACGATCAAGTCTGGTGGCGCGACCCGGCGGGCGGCGAAGATGGTCGTGCTCGACGTCGATCATCCCGACATCGTCGAGTTCGTGGAGACGAAGGCCCGGGAAGAAGCCAAGATCCGGGCGTTGCGGGACGCCGGCTTCGACATGGACCTCGGCGGGCGTGACATCGCCTCCGTGCAATACCAGAACGCCAACAACTCCGTCCGGGTGACCGACGAGTTCATGCGGGCGGTCGTCGACGGCGGCGGCTTCGACCTGCGGGCCCGCCTCGACGGCCGCGTCCTGGAGACGGTGGACGCCCGCGGGCTGTTCCACACGATCGCCGAGGCCGCGTGGGCCTGCGCCGATCCCGGCATCCAGTACGACGGAACGATCAACGACTGGCACACCTGCCCCGAGAGCGGCCGGATCAGCGCCTCCAACCCGTGCAGCGAGTACGTGCACCTGGACAACTCCAGCTGCAACCTGGCCTCGCTGAACCTGCTGAAGTTCCTGCGCCCGGACCGCAGCTTCGACGCCGAGGCGTTCGTCGCGGCGGTCGAGTTGATCATTACCGCGATGGACATCTCGATCTGCTTCGCCGACTTCCCGACACCGGAGATCACCAGGGTCAGCCGGGCCTACCGGCAGCTCGGCATCGGCTACGCCAACCTCGGTGCCCTGCTGATGGCCAGCGCCCGGGCCTACGACTCGGACGGCGGCCGGGCGCTGGCCGCATCGATCACCTCGCTGATGACGGCCACCGCCTACCGGCGCTCCGCCGAACTCGCCGGGATCGTCGGCGCCTACGACGGCTTCGCCCGCAACGCGGACGCGCACCGGCGGGTGATGCGCAAGCATGCCGCCGCGAACGACGCGGTGCGCAGCGTGCACGCCGAGGACTCCCGGATCCTCGCCGCCGCGTCCCGGGAATGGGCCCGGGCGCAGACCGTCGGCGAGAAGCACGGATGGCGCAACGCGCAGGCCAGCCTGCTCCCCCCGACGGGCACGATCGGTCTGGCGATGGACTGCGACACCACCGGCATCGAGCCGGACCTCGCCCTGGTGAAGATGAAGAAGCTGGTCGGCGGCGCCAGCATGAGGATTGTGAACCAGACGGTCCCGGCGGCCCTGCAGGCGCTCGGCTACCCCGAGGAGACCATCGAGGCGACCGTCGAGTACATCGCCGAGCACGGGCACGTCATCGACGCTCCCGGCCTGCGTCCGGAGCACTACGAGGTGTTCGACTGCGCCATCGGGGAGCGCGCGATCTCCCCGATGGGCCATGTCCGCATGATGGCCGCGGTACAGCCGTTCCTCTCCGGCGCGATCTCGAAGACGGTGAACATGCCGTCGACCGCCACGGTCGCCGAGGTCGAGCAGATCTACCTGGAGGGGTGGCGGCTGGGTCTGAAGGCCCTCGCCATCTACCGGGACAACTGCAAGGTCGGCCAGCCGCTGACCGACGTCAAGGGGGCGAAGCAGGCCGCCGAGCTGGCCGCCACCCGGACCGGTACGGGAGTCGGGGCCGGCACGGGAGTCGGGGCCGGCACGGGAGACGCGGTCGGGACCGCCGGCTCCGTCGGACCTGCCCCGGTGGAGGTCGAGTACCGGCCGGTGCGCCGCCGGCTGCCGAAGACCCGCCCGTCGCGGACGGTGTCCTTCTCCGTCGGTGGGGCCGAGGGTTATCTGACCGCCGGTTCCTACCCGGACGACGGTCTCGGTGAGGTCTTCATCAAGATGTCGAAGCAGGGGTCCACCCTGGCGGGCGTGATGGACGCGTTCGCGATCGCCATCTCGATCGGCCTGCAGTACGGCGTGCCGCTGGAGGCGTACGTCAGCAAGTTCATCAACATGCGGTTCGAGCCGGCTGGGATGACCGATGACCCGGACGTGCGGATCGCCCAGTCGATCATGGATTATCTGTTCCGTCGCCTCGCGCTCGACTATCTCGACGCCGATCAGCGGGCCGAACTCGGCATCTCGACCGCGGCCGACCGGGCCCGTCGGGTCGCGGGTCAGTACGGTCCAGCGCCGGCGGTGGAGGCCGCGCGATCGGCGCAGCCCGCCGGGATCGACGGCCCGGCCGGATCCCAGGGGGCCGCGGTGACCGGATCCTCGGCTTCCGTCGCCGATCGGGGTGACCCGGGCGTCCCGCCCGGTCCGGCGGTAGGGAACGGCCCGGCGTACGTGGCACGGGAGTTGCGGCTGGCACCGCCCGGCGAGTCGCTCGTCGCGCAGACCGTGGTCGATGCTCCGCTCTGCTTCACCTGCGGGGTGACCATGCGGCCAGCTGGTAGCTGCTACGTCTGTGAGCAGTGCGGTTCGACCAGCGGCTGCAGCTAGGCGTCGCGGCGGCCGGTCCGACCGGGTGCCCGATGCGCATCGGGCACCCGGTCGGACCGGCCGCCTGCTCCGCATCGGGTCCCTGCTCCGAGACAGTGCTCGGCGGTGTGGCTCAGTGCTCGGCGGCGAGGAGGTCGACCAGGAGCGCCGCGGTCCAGGAGAACCGGTTGCTGCCCGCGCCGGAACCGTCGAGGGGTGAGTAGTACTCGAACATCGCCCCGGACGATGCGATCATGTCGATCGTGTTCTGGCGCAGGTTCTCCGCGGCGTCGAGCCGACCGTAACGCTCCAGCCCGTCGGCAATCAGCCAGTTCATGTTGACCCAGACGGGACCCTGCCAGTAACACCGGGGAAGGAAGCCCGGGTCGTCGAGCGGCACGCTCGCGATGCCGAACCGGGACCAGTAGCGCGGTGAGGTGAGCGTCTTGACCATCTCGTCGACCCGGTCCTCGGGCACGACCCCGGCATAGAGCGGCAGGAACCCCGAGATCGTCTCGTGGCGCAGCAGCGTTCCCGTCCGGAAGTCGCGGCTGTAGTAGGTGCCGTCGGCGTGGAGCCGCTCGATCGCCTCGCGCGTCCTGTGCATGGACCGCCACAGCCAGGCGGGGATGGTCTGGCCGATCTCGGCGGCGATGGCGGTGAGGTGCTCGTTGGCCCGGATGAGGATCGCGTTGAAGGCGACGTCCTGGACGAGGGGGACGATGCTCCGACGGATCTCGCGGAAGTTGTAGTGCGCCCGCCGCAGCTCACGCACGATCCGGTAGAGCGTGAACAGGTCTCCCGAGGTGAGCCGCTCGTCGGGGGGGACCTCCTTGGCATCGCGCCGCAGCGCGTCGCCGCCGTTGATCCGGCGCAGTGCCCGCACTCCCAGCGGAGCCGCCGGCCTGGTGATCTCCATCCAGGCCGGCGTGTTGTCCATCCCCGACTCCCAGGAGTGGACCAGGGTGACGAGACCGTCGTCGTCGGGGTCGCGTTCGAGGTAGAGCCACGTGTGGAAGCGCAGCAGGCCGGGGAACAACGCGCGGTAGAAGGCGTCGCGGGCGGATGGCGTCATCATGGCGGCGATCCGGACGGCGGCTTCGGCGATCATCGGCGGCTGGGTGACCCCCGTGCTCTGCACTCCGCCGGCGGTCGTGGTCACCTGGTCGCAGCGCCAGCGCTGCGGACCGGCGTGGTAGAAGTCCGAGGTCTCCGCGAAGATCACGTGGGGGATCATGCCGTTCGGCCACTGGCCTCGCAGCAGCGAGAGGACCTCCTTGGCGGCCCGTCCCGGGTCGAGACGGCGCAGTCCGATCGCGATGAAGCAGCTGTCCCAGAGCCACTGGTGCGGGTAGAGCGTCGGGGAGGGCCGGGTGATGTCGCCGAGGTCGTTGTCTCGTAGCACGTCGATCGCGGTTTCCCGTAGTGCCGCCAGGTCTGCGGGAAGGCTGGGGACGGACATCGTGTGAGAGTAGCGGTTACACGCTGTGCACAGAGGCAGGGTCCGTCGGGTGTGGCCCGCCTAACGGAATCGCCGTTCTCGAGCGCCTCGGCGTCGGGGTGGCGTCGGGGTGGTGTCGGCGGCGGCGCCCGCGTCGGCCCGCCGGTCGTTCCGTCCCGGTGGAGAGCCCGGGTCCGGGCCGGGTCGCGGGTGTCGGCTTGCCGACTACCGTTACGGGTTAGCACCGACCGGTGATCGTCAGAAAATATGGCACGGATGATGGAACGCAAAAAACTTCTACAGTAAGTAGTGGATCTGTTGCTTACAGTTGACGCTGGCCTGATCCGCAGGGTGCTCGGCCACCAGAGAAGCTCAGGAGAGTCCGCGGTTCGCGCCACAGGGTGGAATCTGCCAGGTAGTCTTCGCGGCAGCGAGTGCAGCGTCTCGAGGGCTAGGGTCTACACTGCTTGGTAGGCCCGGCGATCGCTGATGTCCGGGTGTGCCTGCACGGGGAATGGTTCCGCGTCTTCGTTCGTTACCTCCCACGTGCACAGAACGAGACGACCCACCCGCACCGACCATCGGATTTGCCACTGATGACGCTGCCTGCTCTGGAACTTGCCGAGCGCACCGACGACAACCGCCCGCGTAGCCCGCGGCGTGCTCGTCGGGCCGCTCCTCCTGTCCGCACCGCTCCCAGCCGTTCGCTGGCCGCTGTTCCCGACGATACCGACGAGCTCGATGTGAGCGCGGTGGCCGAGGTCATCGCCCGTGGTCGCGAGGCCGGCGAGATCAGCCGCTCCGAGTTGCGTGACGCGCTCGAGTCCGCGGACATCGGTATTGAACTGTTGCCCGCTCTCATCGCGCGCCTCAACGCCGTTGGCATCGAACTCCTTGACGAGGAGGATGCGAGCGACGACGCCACCGCCGCCAGCCGGTCCACCGCCGAACACGCGGGTACCGCCGACCTCGTGCGCATGTACCTGCGCGAGATCGGCAAGGTGCCGCTGCTCAACGCCGCCCAGGAGGTCGAACTCTCCAAGCGGGTCGAGGCGGGCCTGTTCGCTGAGTACAAGCTCGAGAGCGTCCCCGACCTGCCCGCCGATCTTCGTCGTGATCTCGGTCTGCTGGTCAAGGACGGCCATGCCGCCAAGCAGCAGCTCGTCTCGGCGAACCTGCGGCTGGTGGTCTCCGTCGCCAAGAAGTACAGCGGTCGCGGGATGACCCTGTTGGACCTGGTCCAGGAGGGCAACCTCGGTCTTATCCGCGCGGTGGAGAAGTTCGACTACGCCAAGGGCTACAAGTTCTCGACCTATGCGACCTGGTGGATCCGCCAGGCCATCGGCCGGGCGCTCGCCGATCAGGCGCGGACGATCCGCATCCCGGTCCACGTGGTCGAGCAGATTAACAAGATCACCCGGTTGCAGCGCCAGCTCGTCTCCACGCTCGGCCGTGAGCCGACCGACGAGGAGCTCGCCCTCGAGCTGGACATGCCGATCGAGCAGGTGGTGGAGCTGCGCCGGTATGCGCAGGACACCGTCAGCCTGGAGACCTCGGTCGGTGACGATGGTGACTCCGTGCTCGGTGACTTCATCGAGGACTCCGACGCGACCTCCCCGGCGGACGCCGCCTCCTACGGCGCCATGCAGGACGAGATCGAGAACGTCCTCGGTGGCCTGAGCCCGCGGGAGCGCGAGGTGATGCGGCTGCGCTTCGGTCTCGCCGACGGCAAGCAGCACACCCTCGCCGAGGTGGGCAACCGGCTCGGCCTGACCCGTGAGCGCATCCGTCAGATCGAGCGGGATACGCTTCGGGAGTTGCGCAAGCCCGCCGTCGCCGGTCGGCTGCGCGAGTTCCTCGACTGATCGATCGGGCGAGCGCACCTGCGGTCGAGTCCGCGGGGGCACGTCCACGGGTGCACGGTGCGGCACGGGTGGAAGACAAGAGTACCGCGATCATGGCGGTCACGTCATGATCGCGGGATCGATGAAAGTCGGATCTTCGTTTTTGCCGGGTGAAGATCCGACTTTGCTGTATCAAGCTCCGGGTTCGGCCTCTCCGTCGGATCCGGTGCCGGGTTCCAGCGCGGTTCCCGTCATCGGCTCCGACGCCGACCGCCGCGACCGGGCCGAGGCGGCGGCGAAGGGCAGCAGGGCATCGGGGTTGGCGACCGAGTCGAGGCTCACGGCCTTGTCCAGGGCAGTCCCGGCGAGCAGGCGCTTCACCGGTACCTCAAGCTTCTTGCCGGTGTGGGTCCGAGGGACCTCGGTGATCTCGATGATCTGGTCGGGAACGTGGCGTGGGCTGAGTTCGGCGCGCAGAACCTCGCGCAGCCGGGCGGCCACCGCCTTGGTCAGGCCGGGCTCGGTGAGGACGACGAAAAGGAGCAGCTCGCCGTGCCCGCGCTCGTCCGCGGTGTCGACCGCGAGGCTGTCGGCGATCCCGGGGACCCGCTCGACCACGCTGTAGAGCTCGCTGGTACCGATCCGGACGCCGCCGCGGTTCAACGTCGCGTCCGAACGTCCCTGGATGACGACGGCGCCGGTAGGTGTGATCCTCGCCCAGTCCCCGTGGCGCCAGACGCCAGGGTAGACGGAGAAGTAGCTCTCCCGCAGCCGGCCGCCGTCCGGGTCGGCCCAGAAGCACAGCGGCATGGACGGCATCGGCGCGGTCACGACAAGCTCACCGACCTCGTCGACGACCTCCTCGCCGGCCTCGTCGAAGACGCGCACCGCGCAGCCCAGCGCGCGCGATTCGATCTCCCCGGCCCGCACCGGCATCGTCGGCAGGCCCGCCACCAGCGCCGTGCAGACGTCGGTGCCACCGCTGATCGACGACAGCATCACGGTCGGGCCCACCGCTTCGTACACCCAGGCATAGCCGGCTGCGGATAGTGGCGATCCGGTCGATCCGACGGTGCGCAGCCTGGACAGGTCGGCGAACTCGCGCGGGACCAGCCCGGCGTCCTCGCAGGCCTGCAGGTAGCCCACGGACGTGCCCAGGCACGTGAGCTCCAGGGCCTCCGCCAGACCGAACAGGGTGCCGAGCGCCGGATAGCCGGGCGCTCCGTCGTAGAGCACGACGGTCGCGCCGACGAGCAGACCGGAGACCAGATAGTTCCACATCATCCAGCCGGTCGTGGTGAACCAGCAGAACCGGTCGTCCGGACCGAGATCGAGGTGCAACGCCAGCGACTTCAGGTGCTCCAGCAGGATGCCGCCGTGGCCGTGCACGATCGCCTTGGGGGGGCCGGTCGTGCCGGACGAGTAGAGGATCCACAGCGGCGCGTCGAAGGCGACCCGGGTGAACTCGGGCTCGGAGGTCTCCGAAGCCATCAGCTCGTCCCAGGTGAGCAGCCCCGGCAGCCCCGCGGCCCGGGCCCGGGAGAGCGCGTCCGGCCACAGGTACGGCACGATCACGCTTGCCCCGAGCCCCGGCAGGTCGCCCGCAAGCGCGGCGAGGGTGCCGAGGGCGTCGTAGCTCTTCCCGCCGTAGCTGTAGCCGTCAACGCCGATCAGGACCTTCGGGTCGATCTGGCCGAACCGCGCGCGCAGGGCCGTCGGGCCGAGTTCCGGCGAGCACGACGACCACACCGCGCCGATGCTGGCGGTGGCCAACATCCCCACCATCGCGTAGACGGTGTTCGGCAGCACGGCGCAGACCCGGTCACCCTCGGCGACACCCAGGCTCCGCAGTCCCGCCGCCGCCTTCGCCACCTGCCGGCGCAGCTCGTCCCAGGACACCACGGCCGTGGCACCGTCCTCGCGCACGGCGATGACGGCCGGGGCCGGCCCGCGCCGGGTGAGTGCGTTCTCCGCGTAGTTCACCCGGGCACCGGGAAACCAGACCGCGCCGGGCATCGCCGCGTCGGCGAGCGCCGGACCGGTGCCGCGGTCCCCCTCGACCGCGCAGAAATCCCAGATCGACTCCCAGAACGTGTTCAGGTCGGTGACAGACCACTCCCACAGGCGCGTGTCGTCGGCGAGCTCAACCCCCCGCTCGGCGGCGAGCCAGGCGCGGTAGTTGGTCACCGCGGCCTGGCTGATCCGACGGGGAGGCGGTTCCCACAGTGGCGTGCCGGCAGCCACCGACCCACCATCACGGCCGGCCGGCTGCCGCCCGTCTTCCATCGCCGCATGGTCCGGTGTCACTCGGTCTGCTGCCACGGGCACTGACCCTAGGCCATTCCGGGCAGATCTACGTGCCTCATCGATGGCCCCGGGTTTTCGTCATCGACACCACCGCTACCTCTGGGAGCGTGATCGGGCTACGGTCGACAGATGGGTGTCCCGGGCGATTCCGAGCTGCGGACCGACGGCCGTCCGCCGGTCGAGCCGCAGGCCGAGCCGACGGTCGTGGCCTGGGATCCGGTCATGGCCGGCTACGACTTCGGGCCGGCGCATCCGCTGCATCCCGTGCGGCTCGAGCTCACCATGGACCTCGCCATGAGTCTCGGTGTTCTCGACGCGCCGGGCATCCGGATCTCCAGGCCGACCCTCGCCTCCGACGACCTCATCGGCCTGATCCACGATCCGGTCTACCTGAGCGCGGTCCGCGCCGCGCCCGACCCGGCGCAGGCCAGGTTCGCGGCCCTGTTCGGCCTGGGCACGGCCGACAACCCGATCTTCGAACAGATGCACGAGGCCGCCGCACTCATCGCCGGTGGCACGATCGAGGCGGCACGGGCGGTGTGGAGCGGGCCGCCGCGGCACGCCGTGTCGATCGCCGGCGGGCTGCATCACGCGATGCCGGGAATGGCGAGCGGATTCTGCATCTACAACGACCCGGCGATCGCGATCGCCTGGTTGCTCTCCGCCGGAGCCACCAGAGTGGCGTACGTCGACGTGGACGTGCATCACGGCGACGGCGTGCAGACGGCGTTCTACGACGATCCGCGGGTGCTCACCATCTCCCTGCACCAGACGGGGAGCACCCTCTTCCCGGGCACCGGATTCCCGACCGAGGTGGGTGCTCCCGCCGCGGAGGGCACCGCGGTGAACGTGGCGTTGCCCCCCGCCACCGGCGATGCCGGCTGGCTGCGCGCCTTCTCCGGGGTGGTGCCGGTGCTCCTGCGGTCCTTCCGGCCGCAGGTGCTGGTGACCCAGCACGGCTGCGACACGCACGCCTTCGACCCGCTGGCCGATCTGGCGCTGTCGGTGGACGGCCAACGGGCCTCCTACGACCTGCTGCACGCGCTGGCCCACGAGGTCTGCGACGGACGCTGGCTGGCCTGCGGCGGTGGCGGGTACGCGCTGGACACGGTCGTGCCGCGGGCCTGGACGCAGCTGCTGGCGATCGCCGGCCACGTGCCCCTGGATGCCGGCCGCGCTCTGCCGGAGGACTGGCGCTCCGCGGCGCCGGGACGGGTGCGGGCGGCGACCGGGCAGAAGCCCGTCGGAGCCGCCGCCATGCCCCGGACGCTCGGGGACGGGGTGAGTGTCCGGTATCGTCCCTGGGACGCGGGAGAGGGAGACCCCGACGATCCGTTGGACCGGACGGTGGCGGCGACCCGGCGTCAGGTGCTGCCGTTGCACGGCCTCGACCCCACCGTCGACCGCTGAGCACTGCGTGCGAGCTGAGCACTGCGTGAGAACCGGGTGAGCGCCGCGTGAGCACCGAGCCTCCGGTCGTCTATCCGGCCGAGTGGGAGGCCGACGTCATCCTCAGCGACGGCGGCACCGCCCACATCCGCCCGATCCTGCCGACGGACGGCCCGCTGTTGCGGACCTTCTGGACCCGGCTGTCGACCCAGTCGATCTACTTCCGGTTCTTCGCCGTGCGCCGTGCCCTGAGCGACGCCGACATCCACCGGATGACGACGGTGGACCAGCGGCTGCGCGGCGCCATCGTCGCGATGATCGGCGACGACCTGGTCGCGGTCTCCCACTGGGAGAGCACCGCCGCACGGCCGACCGAGGCGGAGGTCGCCTTCCTGGTGGAGGACGCCCAGCAGGGACGAGGACTGGGTTCGGTGCTGCTGGAGCATCTTGCCGCCGCGGCCTGGGACCGTGGGATCCGCCGCTTCGACGCCGACGTGCTCGGGGAGAACCAGCAGATGATCCGGGTCTTCCTCGATGCCGGTTACACGGTCTCGAGGACCTGGGACTCGGGCGCGGTCCGGCTGTCCTTCGAGATCACCCCCACCCAGAGGTCGGTCGGGGTGATGCGGGCCCGGGAGCACCATGCCGAGGCCGCCTCGATCGGTCGGCTGCTGCATCCGCGCGCGATCGCCGTCATCGGTGCGGGGCGGTCTGCCGCGTCCGTGGGCAACGCGGTCCTGCGTCACCTGCTCGCCGGCGGTTTCGACGGCCCCGTCTACCCGGTGAACCCGGCGGCGGCCGCGGCCGGCGGCGCGGTGGCGTCGATCCAGGCCTACGCCGGCATCGAGGACGTGCCGCGTCCGGTCGACCTGGCCGTGGTGTGCGTGCCGCCCGCGCAGGTGCCCGACGTCGTCGCCGCCTGCGGGCGGGCGGGAGTCTGGGGGCTGGTCGTCCTCACCGACCAGCGTGACGCCGCCGCGGACGCGGCCCTGGTGGCCGAGGCCCGGGCGGATGGCATGCGGGTGGTCGGCCCGGCGAGCATGGGCATCCAGAATCCGGCGGCGGGGTTGAACGCCTCGATGGTGCCCCGGATGCCCCGGGCCGGCCGCATCGGCTGCTACTCCCAGTCGGGTCCGTTCGGCGGGGCCATCCTGGCGGCGGCGGCCGCGCGCGGGGTCGGTCTGTCGGTCTTCGTCTCCGCTGGGGACCGGGCCGACGTGAGCGGCAATGACCTGCTCCAGTACTGGGAGGAGGACCCCGAGACCGACGCGGTGATCATGCATCTGGAGACCTTCGGTAACCCCCGCAAGTTCGCCCGGCTGGCCCGACGGGTGGGTCGGCGTAAACCGGTGATCGTCGTGTACTCCGGCCGTTCGGCCCTTGACGACGCGCTTCTGCGGCAGGCCGGGGTGATCGGCGTCGACCAGGTCTCCCAGGCGTTCGACGTCGCGCTGCTGCTCACCACGCAGCCGCTGCCCGCGGGCGGTCGGGTCGCCGTCGTCGGCGACTCCCGTGCCCTGGTCCGGCTGACGGCCCGCGCCGCCGACGCGGCCGGGCTCAGGGTCGAGGAGGTGCTCCTCCCGGTTGGCAGCTCCCCCGGGGACCTCACCCGGGCGTTGACCTCCGCCGCGGACCGGGCGGATGCGCTGATCGCCACGCTGGTCCGGCTGCCGCCCTCCCCGGCCGGGCCGATCGCGGTGGACGCCGTCGCGGCTGCCGCGACCATCGAGATCCCGGTTCTCGCCGTAGTGCAGGGGGTCGAGATGCCCGGCGAGCTCGCTGGCATCCCGGCCTATTCGTCGCCGGAGGCTGCCGTCGCCGCGCTGCGCCGGGTGGTGGGCTACGCCCAGTGGTGGGCGCGCCCGATCGGCACCGTGCCGACGACGACGGTGCGAGCAGACGAGGCGCGTTCGCTCGTCGCCGGACTCACCGGTCGCCTTCCGGAGGATCGGGCTGCCGCCCTGCTGGACTGCTACGGCGTCACGGTGGAGCCGGCCATCCTGGCGACGTCCCCGCGCCGGGCCGTCGAGGCGGCGGGCCAGCGCGGCTATCCGGCGGCGCTCAAGGCGCGGTCGCGGCCCTACCGGCATCGTCCGGACCTGCGCGGTCAGCGTCTCGACCTGCCTGACGCGGCAGCCGTGCGGGCGGCATGGGCGTCGCTGCGCTCCCAGCTCGGGGCGGAGGTGCCGATTGTCGTCCAGCGGATGGCCCCGGTCGGCGTGTCGGTGGTTGTCGGTTCCGAGGAGCATCCCCGGTACGGTCCCCTGGTCTCGTTCGGCCTCTCGGGCCCCGCGACCGAGCTGCTGGAGGACCGCGCACATCACATCCTTCCCCTCACCGACGTTGACGCGGCGCGCCTCGTGCGCTCGGTGCGGGCGGCGCCGCTGCTGCTGGGATACCTCGGCTCGACGCCGGTCGACATCGCCGCGCTGGAGGACCTGCTCCTCAGGATCGCCCGGCTCGCCGACGACGTGCCGGAGGTGGTTCATCTCACGTTGGATCCAGTGATCGTGTCGACCGGGCGGGTGACCGTGCTGTCCGTGGAGATCGTTGCTGGACCGCCGGCGCCCCGCGCGGACGTCGGACCCCGGCGGTTCTGGACACCGAACCGCCCGACTCCGGACGGGGCGACTATCCGGGGTGGTTCAGCACAACATGCGCACGCCGTCCACAATCGTTTCCCATGACGTCGCCGCACTCCGCGCAGCCGCCCGTCTGGCCCGCTTCCGGCGCATTCCCGATGCTCTCCCCTGATTCTGCGGGAGTTGCCGGGACGCCTGGTACCCCCGTAGAGGGGATGCCTGGGCAGGCGTCTCTCGTGCCGATGTACCGGCCGGCGAACGTCGGGCTGTCGGAGGCGCTGCCGGGGGACCTCGGGTCGGTGGATCTGGGGTCGGTGGATCTGGGGTCGGTGGACGCGGGTCCCGCGGGTACGCGCTTCTCCATGAGCCCCCCGGGATCCGCCTCCCCGTCATCGGGCGTTGTTCCGTCCGGCCAGGGGGATGTCTCCCCGGGACCGAATCCGGTCACCCGATCCCAAGGGGGGCCGTCGGCTGGCCCACACACCAACCCCGCCCCACGCGCGCATCCCGGCCCGAAGCACGCTCCCGGCCCGGAGACCGGCCCCCGTCAGGACCGGGGAGCCGACCCCGAGCTACCCGAGGGCTGGCCCATGGTCGCCCGGCCGGCCGCTTCGGCCGTGACCGCCGAGCCGGTCATGCGGGACGTCATCGACGGCACCGAGCCGCGCCGCGCGCCGGAGGCGCCAGGGATGCGCCGGTCCGATCCGGCGGGGCTGCCGGGGCGTGTCCGGTCCGCTTTCCCCCCGCCCGGACACGCCCCGGGAACCGACCCCGCGGCCACATTCGTGATGCTGGACGCGCTGTTCGCGTGGGCCCCGGTCGGTCTCGCCCTGCTCGACCGGGCCGGGCGGTTCCTGCGGGTCAACGACACACTCGCCCGGTTCGACCGCCGGCCGGTCCACGAGCACCTCGGCCGTACCGTCTCCGAGCTCCTCGGCGACACCGGCCAGGAACTCGACGCTCTGCTGGCACGGGTGCTGCGCACCGGCGAGCCGGTGGTGGACCTGGAGGTCATGGTCGCCACCGATGGTTCCGGGCCGCCGCAGACGTGGCTCGCCAGCTGGTATCCGGTGAACGACCCTCAGGTCGGGCTGGTGGGCGTGGCGTTCATCGCGATCGACGCCAGCGGGACGCGGGCGGTCGAGGGGGAGCGGGCGCGGGCCGACGCACGTTACCTCGGCCTCGTGGACGCCGCCGCGGTGGACGTGTTCCACGCCGAAGGCGACGGGGCACTCGATGCCGATCTGCCCCGCCTGCGGGCCTTCACCGGGCGGCATCCGGCGGAGCTGGCCGGGTTCGGCTGGCTCGGCGTGGTCCATCCCGACGACCGGGAGCGGGTCGGGCGCGCCTGGCACGGGGCGATCGAGCACGGTGAGACCTTCGAGGCCGAGTTCCGGATCTCCGGTGGCGGAGGCGACCGCACCGCCATACGGGTGGTCGAGGCCCGCATCGTTCCCATGCCGGCGGCCGGTCGGCCGAACAGCCGGCCCGGCGAGTGGCTCGGGGTGATCCGCGACCTCACCGAGGTACGCGCTGCCGAGGCCGACCGGGCCACGGCCGACCAGCGGGCCCGGATCGCGACGGAACGGGCCGAACAGACCGCGACGTTGGCCGTGGCGCTCGCCCGGACCCTGACCGTGGACGACGTCGTCGCCACCGTCCTCGACGTCGGGGGGCGGATGGCCGGGGCCGCCGGCCGGGGCGTCGCGCTCGTGGACGAGGCGCACGACCGGCTGCTCTTCCACGCCCCGCCGGGTCCCGCCGACGGCCTCGCCAGCTGGTCGGAGGTGGCGCTGGGGGCGGTACATCCGGTGGCGGAGGTCATGCGGGGCGGTCGTGCGCTGTTTCTCGTCGACCGCGACGAGCTGCTCGCCCGCTGGCCGGTGCCGGAGGTCGCCGACGTCGCCGCCGCGGCGGGTGAGCATGCCTGGGCGATGCTGCCGCTGGCCGTCGGGGGCGGCGCCCCCTTCGGCGTGGTGACCTTCGGGTTCCGCCAGGCGCGGGAGTTCACCGCCGCTGATCAGGCGTCCCTCATCGCGATCGCCGACGCCTGCGCGCAGGCCCTGGAACGGGCCACCGGCTACGAACAGCTCGCCGCCGACGCCGCGCGCGGTCATCGGACCCTGGCTGCGACGCGCGAGGCGCAGGCCGCCCTGGCACTCGCCGATCGACGCCTTCAGCTGCTGGGGCGAGCTACCGGGATCGTGGCCGCGGCCGTGGAGCCTCCCGCCGCCCTGCGCTCCCTGGCCGCGTTGATCGTCTCGGAGGTCGCCGACCTGTGTGTTGTCCAGCTCGTCACTGGCACACCCGCTCCCGTCCCGGCGTCCTGGAGCGCTGCCGCGGCGTCCGTCCGGGACGGGGCTGCGGCCGGGGATAAGGCCGGGGCC
>NZ_CDXDOS010000006.1:0-45686 GCF_978021245.1 Frankia sp. CoBUL1 | reverse complement strand
TTAGGTTCGCAGGATGCGTAGTCGAGACTACGGGCCGGACGTCCTGGCTCCCGCCGCCCGTCCGCGCCCGGTGCGCCCGCCGGAGGTCGAGCTCGAGCGTGACCTCGTTGTCGAGGACGTGGCCACCGGTTTCTGCGGGGCCGTGGTAGGCAGCGAGAACGGTGGGGTGACGCTGGAGGACCGCCACGGCATCCGGAGGGTCTTCCCCCTGGAACCCGGCGCCTTCCTGATCGAGGGCGCGCGGGTGACCCTCGTGCGTCCCCGCCGCGGGACCCCGGCCCCCGCGGCGCGCACCGCGTCCGGGTCCGTGGCGGTGCCCCGCCACCGGGCCAGGGTCGCGCGGGCGAGCCGTATCTACGTGGAGGGTCTGCACGACGCCGCCTTGGTCGAGCGGGTCTGGGGTGACGACCTGCGCATCGAGGGGGTGGTGGTGGAGAGCTTGGACGGGGTCGACGACCTGCCGTCGGTGGTCGCGGGGTTCCGCCCGGGGCCCGGCCGCCGGCTCGGCGTGTTGGTGGACCATCTCGTCCCGGGGTCGAAGGAGAGCCGGATCGCCGCCTCCGTCGCCGGTGACCACGTCCTGGTGACCGGTCATCCCTACATCGACATCTGGCAGGCGGTGAAGCCGGCGTCGGTCGGCATTCCCCGCTGGCCCGAGATTCCCCGCGGCCAGCCCTGGAAGGAAGGGGTCTGTCAGGCCCTCGGTGTGGAGGACCCGGCGCAGATGTGGCGCCGGATCCTGGCCTCGGTGGACAGCTACACCGACCTTGAGGTGGGCCTGCTCGGCGCGGTGGAACGACTGATCGACTTCGTCACCGGCTGACGGCCGGGCCCGGGCGGCCCCCGTACGCGCGCCGCGCAGCCGACCGCGTACGGTCACTTCCGGCGGGGACGGGCCCCCTCCGTAGGCGGGAGACACCGAATGCCGGCACGGATCAGACCATCGATCCTGCTTCGGATCGTCGGTGCGGCCGTCGTGGCCCTGGTCGCCGTGGCCCTGGTCGCCGGGGTGGCTCTGCATCTCGTGGTGGGCGGGTCCGCCGGGGCGGGCGCACCCGGCCTCCGGCCCGGCGTGGACGGGACCTCACCAACCGCCCTGTCCGGCCGGAAGGTCGTCCTCGATCCCGGGCACAACGGAGGAAACGGCGCCGCCGCGGGGTCGATCAACCGGCGGGTTCCGGCCGGCGGTTTCGACAAGGAATGCGACACCGTCGGCGCCGAGACCGACAGTGGTTACCCGGAGCACGCCTTCACCTTCGACGTCGCTGGGCGGGCGGCGGCCATTCTGCGCTCCCGGGGCGCGAGCGTGATCCTGACGCGCGACAACGACTCCGGGGTGGGCCCGTGCATCGACGAGCGGGCCCGCATCGGCAACCGGACCTCGGCTGACGCGGTGGTGTCGATACATGCCGACGGGGGACCGGCGGACGGGCGCGGCTTTCATGTCATCGCGCCCGCGCTCAGCCCGGACCGGGCCAACGCACCGATCCTAGCCCCGTCGGCACGTCTCGCGGCGATGGTACGATCCGCCTTCGGCCGGGCCACCGGGCAGCCACTGGCGGACTACCTGGGCGAGGATGGTATGACAATCCGCTCCGATCTCGGTGGGCTCAACCTCTCGCGGGTGCCGAAGGTCTTCCTGGAGTGCGGCAACATGCGCAACCGCACCGATGCGGCCGAGCTCGCCAACCCGGCCTGGCGGGCCCGGGCGGCGGCGGGCCTTGTGGACGGGATCACGTCGTTCCTGCTGGGGGACGAGGCGTCCTCGCCCGGCCCGGGCTGACCCGGCTTCGTCCGGCGATGGGCGCGGCGGGCGGCCGGGCCCATCGCCGGATTTCCGGGCGGCCCACCGCCCACCGGCCGTCGCACACGCAGAGGGCCACCCGTGACGGGCGGCCCTCATAGGACGGTCAGAATGTGTCTCGCGGTGGGCGATACTGGGATTGAACCAGTGACCTCTACCGTGTCAAGGTAGCGCTCTCCCACTGAGCTAATCGCCCGCGAAAGGATCAGAGGCGGAGGCGGGAATCGAACCCGCGTACAGGGCTTTGCAGGCCCTTGCCTAAACCACTCGGCCACTCCGCCGTGGGAGGCCGCTGGGGACGGACCTCAAGCCTCTCTGTTCCCGAGCGGACGACGGGATTCGAACCCGCGACCCTCACCTTGGCAAGGTGATGCTCTACCAACTGAGCCACGTCCGCGCTGCTCCGCGCTTCTCGGCGGTGCAGGTAGCACTCTAGCGGACGATCGGGCCAGACGTCGAACCGTCCGGCGGGCGTCGCTGAGATGTTGCGTTGGGTCAAGTTTCTCCGGATGAACACCGGCTTTCGCCCACGGCACGTCCATGCGGCCGGCGGCCGTCGAGGGGCTGGTCCATGCCCTGGGCGGCGGGTCACCTCGGGCGGCGGTAGCGTGATCGGAATGAGCGAGACGAACGTGGCGGCTCGGGAGACGAGCCCTCTCGGGCGTGTGGCACCGTCACCCCCGTGGGATGCCTCCTCGTTCCTGCTCGCCGGCGGCCGGTTCGCGACCGAGGTCGTGGAGATCAGCGATGACGCCGCGGTGCTGGATCGAGATGGCTTCTGGGCGGTCGTCGTCGACTTCAAGGGGGCCGTCCGTTGCATCCGGTTCGCCGACGTGCGGCCGGCACCTCCCGGTGGTGTCGCGGCGCTGCGGCGTGGCCCCTGGCTCGGACCGTCGCGAGCCGCATGGGCGACGACCATGAACCGGGCAGCCTACCTTGACGGGGTTGCGGCGATCCGTGAGCGTATCGCGGCGGGGGAGGTCTACCAGGTCAATCTCTGCCGATTGCTGTCGGCGCCCCTGTCGGCGCCCGCGGCGGAAGGCGCGGGGGGTCCCGGTGTCGGTGCTGCCGGTGTCGATCTTGGTGCCCTGGCGGCCGTCGTCGCCGCCGGCAATCCCGCGCCGTACGCGGTCGTCCTGGACGTGCCGGAGGCCGGGGTGCGCATCGTCGGCGCCTCCCCGGAGCTGTTCCTCTCCCGCCAGGGCGACGTCGTGAGCTCCAGGCCCATCAAGGGAACCGGTCGGACGGCGGCGGATCTGCGGGAGAAGGACGTCGCCGAGAACATCATGATTGTCGATCTTGTTCGCAACGATCTCGGGCGGGTTGCCCGCCCGGGAGGCGTGACGGTGCCTTCACTCTGCGCTGTGGAGAAACACCCCGGTCTCGTGCACCTCGTCTCGACCGTCCGGGCCCGGCTGCGGCCGGGAGTGGGCTGGCGGGACCTCCTGGCGGCGACCTGCCCGCCTGGTTCCGTCTCCGGTGCGCCGAAGTCGAGTGCGCTGCGGATCATCCGAGAACTGGAACCGGCCTCTCGGGGCTACTACTGCGGGGGGATCGGCTGGGTGGATGCCGACCGGAACGTGGGTTGGCTGTCTGTTGGTATTCGTACGTTCTGGATCGAGGACGACCGGATCTGGTTCGGTACCGGCGCTGGTATCACGTGGGGGAGTGATCCGGACTCGGAGTGGCGTGAGACCGAGCTGAAGGCCGACCGGCTGGTGGGGCTGGCGAGCCGATCGGACGATAAGCCGGGCACCGGCGGTGGGCCGAGGACAAAAGAACCCGCCTGGCGGCGCTAGGCCGGCCAGGCGGGCGGGTGCTCTGTGTGTGACTGGTCTGTGTGTGACCGGGTGGAAGCTACCTCGGATGCAGGTGGGGAAGGGCCTCCCCTGGTCGCAAAATGCCCGCACCGGCTTACCGGGATCGGGCAGCGGTCCCGACCCCGGTGAGATCACCGCTCGGGGCCGCCCCAGATGAGGAGGGCGAGTTCGGCGTCAAGATCGATGATGTCGCTCTCCCCGCCGAGGGGGACGGCTGAATACGTCCGCCGTAGGAAGGCCAGCACCTCGGACCGCGGCATCTCGAACAGTGCATGCCCGGACGGGCTGGACAGGGACAGGCAGACGATCCGTCCCCCGGACTGGGCGGCAGGCCACACCTGCACGTCGCCATCCCCGGCAGGTCGGCGCACACCGTCGCTGAGGAGCTGGCGTGCGAATGTCCACTCCACGACCTCGTCCGCACCGGTGCGGAAGCCGATGCTGATCGCGTACGGATCGGCCGGCTCGTACCGGACGGTGGCGGCGACCGGCACGGGCGCCCCGCCGGGAACGACAAGGCGGAGGGCGAGTTCTGCGGTGATTGAATCGTGACGAATAGTCATCGGGTGGCCTCTCATGGTGCGATGGTGCGGGCGAGCACCCGTGTAACGGGATAGTTCCCTCTCCGAGTCCCGTTGGAAACAAGATTATGCCAAGACAACATCCGTTACGGTAGTTCGGGCGAGTTGCCTGGCCCGGAAGGGTGAACCTGCTTCGAGTGATCATGGTTCGGTCGACTATCGGACGGATCTTCTACTTAAATCCTATAGATGATTACTGTCCGTAGCGTCCGAGCGTCCCCGGGCGCCAGGTCATCCCGCCAAGGCCGTTCCCCCCTGAGTCTTCCCCATCGGGACCCTTCCCAACCACGGCCAGTCGCGGCGAACCTGGTCCAGTCCGGCCACCGGACAGGACGGTGGACATTGCCCCATCCGTCCGTCGACCCCCCGCTGCCGACCCCTTCGTCGGCCCGTATCCCCGGCGTGTAGGGTGGTCCCACCAGCAAGGGCGTATAGCTCAGTGGTAGAGCGCTGCCTTCACACGGCAGAGGTCCGTGGTTCGAAACCACGTACGCCCACGCGATTGGGCTTGCCATGCTCCGCTCCCGGGTCGGGAGCTTGTTGTGCTCCCATGAGATATCTGTCCAGTGGATGATCTTCGCGCCCCTCGCGATGCGGCGTTTTTCCTGGTCCGGGCGGTTTTGTCGGTGCCTGGGAGGGGCTACCCCAAACGGGTGGTGCAGCTCGGCGGTGTCCTCTCCCGCCGGCGGGACTCGGCACGTTTCCCCCGGTAGCAGGCCGTCTCGGTCCCGTCCGAGGTCTGCCCGGGTGTGCCCCCGGCCCTCGCGGCGTGCTGTGGCTCGAAGGGTGGTCGGAGCTGTCCGCTGCCGGTGGGGCGCCTGCCTCAGGGAGTGGTGCGAAATATCCCCGATTGGCCGGTTTCTGGGTGTCTGGGCCGCGACGTCGTGGGCTGGCGACGAATCGACATCTACCCCCACTTTGGTGGGGACATCGCCGATGGAGGCGGATCCCGGAGGGGGTCCCGGCCGATGCTCCAGCCCGGGCGACAGTGTGGGCGACGAGCGCGTCGATACCTCGACCCGGGGTCGGCTCCGAGCCTCGTTCTTCACGGAAAGTGACGTCCAAGCCCGCGTCGCGGTGCCCCCGGGTGCATCGCGCGAGCCGCCGCCGCGATGCATCGCGGCCCTTGGGGGCGGGACTGCCCATCTTTCGGGCGCATGCTGTTGATTCGTGGTGCCCGTGGAGTTCCGCGCGCTGGGGATGGTCGACGCCGTGCGTCGCCGTGGAACGATTCCGGTGGTCGTTGATATACCGGTTGGCCCATGGTTGATCGGCATCGTTGTGCGTCCCGCCCCTTTCCGCAGGTCAGGTCACTGGTTTGCGAGCTGGGTCCACGCCGGGTCCGATTAGCGTTTTCCCCCATGAAGGTGCCGCTGACGCTGTACAGATTGGCTTAACGTCCGCTAAGCTGGCCGGGCAGGGCGTAACGGGCTCGGGCTGTCGCAAGGTTGTCGCGATGGCTTCTCGCGGGGTTGCGCCGGGAGGGCTCCTCTCGGTCGCGGACCCCTCGTGCGCATCATCCGCGCGTCAGATCCAGGGCGCCGTGGTTCGAAACCGATTACGTCACTCGAGGGAGACCGGCGGCGACCCCCCCACGCCGTCAGTCTCCCTCTTCATGCGCCGGACCGCACCCGCACGCGAGCCTCCTCGCCTACCGGGGGCGTCTCTCGTCGCTCAGATCCTGATAAATTGACGAGATGATATTGCTCCCCCCTGGGGAGCTCGTCCCGGGGAGGCAGCGCCCTTGCTGATGGCCGAGCAGGTTCCGGTATCCATGGCCCGCTCGATGGGCGCTGCCTGCATGTTCACTCGGCTCGGCCGGGGCGGTGCCGTGGCGGTCGCCCCGTGACGGCCGAGCTCTCACCCGAGGGGGTTCCCCTGGAGGAGCAGGCGGGGGTCGGCGGTCCGGATGCTTTCCAGCGGCTCTACACCCCGCATCGCATGGCTTATATCAGGGGTGAGGGCCGCTCCCGTGACGATGAATGCCCATTCTGCTCCATTGTCGGGATGTCCGACGAGGACGGCCTCGTGGTTGCCCGGGGTAAAAGCGTCTACGCGGTCCTCAACCTGTACCCCTACAATGCCGGGCACCTTCTCGTCGTGCCCTATCGCCACGTCGCGGACTACGCCGACATGGACCCCGAAGAGATCGTCGAGATGGCATTCTTCGTTCAGCACGCGCTCCGTGCGCTGCGGGCCGCCAGCGGGGCCCACGGGTTCAACACCGGCATGAACCTGGGGGATGTCGCCGGCGCCGGGATCGCCTCGCACGTGCATCAGCACGTGGTGCCGCGGTGGGGCGGTGACACGAACTTCATGCCCGTGGTGGGCGCGACCAGGGTGCTGCCCGCCCTGCTCGGGCAGACCAGGCAGATGCTCGCCCAGGCCTGGGCGCAGACCGCGTCCGACGAGCAGGGCGGGTAGCACCGGGCCCGGTGGAGGCCGCAGCCGGGTCGGGGCACCACCGTCGGGGCTGCCCGCCGCACCGGGTCCCGCCCGGCGTCCTGCCCGGTGCGGCGGGTGTGCGGTCGCGGATGTCTCCCGTCGGCGATCCTTCCTGAACTGGGCCGAAGGTTGCCGATTGTTCGCCTTTACTACTTTATGTATGATTCCTGCTTTATGCTGTTTTTTCGCTTCACGCCGACAGGGCATCCCCAAGCTGTGGTGGCATCGGCTCGTAGCCGCGATGGTTCCGCGTGAAGCTACCCGTGCCGTGGCTCAAGGACCGTAGTTCAATCGCATATCGGATCATTTCGCTCGCAGGGACCTCTGCGTGAATGACCGCCCGGGGGGTGGCCCCGGGCCTGCCAGGGACGGGTTCCATCCCGACGACCCGTCCTCGGCGAGTGGACAGGTCGCCCATCACGGCCCCGACGTACTCGTCGGGTACCAGGACGTCAACGGCCAGGATCGGCTCGAGCACGACGACGCCGGCGGCCCGGGCCGCGTCCTTGAGCGCCAGTGCGCCGGCGATCTGAAAGGCCATGTCCGAGGAGTCGACGCTGTGCGCCTTGCCGTCAACGAGGCGGACCCGTAGATCAACCATGGGATGGCCGGTGCGGACGCCCTGCGCCATCTGCGCCCGGACGCCCTTCTCCACCGACGGGATGAAGGCCCGGGGAACCGCGCCGCCGACCACCTCATCGACGAACTCGAAGCCCCCACCCGCCGGGAGTGGTTCGACCTCGATCTGGCATACCGCGAACTGACCGTGCCCACCGGACTGCTTGACCTGACGGCCGAGTCCGCGTGCCGGGGCACGCAGTGTCTCCCGCAGCGGGATCCGGGGCGCGATCCGGTCCACCGCGGCGCCGTAGCGCTGGGCGAGCCGTTCCAGGACCGTGTCGCTGTGGGCCTCGCCCATGCACCACAGGACGAGTTGGGCGGTCTCGGGGTTCTGCTCGATCCGTAGCGTCGGGTCCTCCACGGCCAGCCGGCCGAGTGCGGTCGACAGCCTGTCCTCGTCCGCGCGGCTTCGGGCACTGATCGCGACGGGGAGCTGCGGTTCGGGCATCGACCATGCGGGCAGGTAGCGCGGGTCGTCGCGATCGGAGAGGGTGTCGCCGGTCTCGGCGGTGCTGAGCTTCGTCACCACGCAGATGCCGCCGGCCGGGCACTCGCCCACCGTGTGCAGAACCGAGCCGTACGGCCGGGAGAGCGCCCCGACCTGCTCGTCGTCGTCGTGGTCGGCGTGCCTGGCCGTGGCTCTGCCGTGCCCGCTGACGTGCCCGCTGACGTGCACCGCATCGTCGGGATGCAGCGTGCCGGAGAACACCCGAACCACCGACATCCGGCCCACGTAAGGGTCCGTGGTCGTCTTCACGACCTCGGCCACGAGCGGCCCGGCCGGATTGCCGTGGCTCTGCTCGCAGGGGGAGCCGTCAGGGCGGCTCACCGGCGGCAGGAGATGCTCCCGCGGCGAGGGGAACCCCTGCACGAACAGGTCCAGCAGTTCGACGGAGCCGAAACCGCCGGCCCGCCCGCCGCCCCGATCGCTCCCTGCACCGGCGCCCGGACCCGAGGTCGAACCCGGAAGCAGACCGGCCGGCAACACCGGGAAGAACGTCCCGCGGGCGACCGCGGTCTCCAGATCGCCGAGCAGGAGCTTGGTGTCGGGCTCATCACCGGACAGGTACCGGTCGAGGAGGGCCTCGTCCTCGCTCTCAGCGATGATCCCCTCGACCAGGGCGGCGTGGGCGGAGGCGTACCGGCCGGTGAGGTCGGCCGGGGTCGCGAGTTCCCGGCAGCCGCCGTCCGGGTACTCCCGCACCCGCCCGGACAGCAGATCCACCAGCCGCATCGAGGCGCCGGCCTCCCGCTCGGGCAGGTAGGCCGGCAGCACGCCGGCCCCGAAGGCCCGTTGGCAGCCCTCGACGGCCGCCGCGAAATCGGCCCGGGGATGGTCGAGATGGGTGAGCACGATCGCGCGGGGCATGCCGACCCCGGCGCACTCCGCCCACACCATGCCGGTCGCGCCATCCACCCCGTCGATCGCGCTGACGACGAACAGAGCGGCGTCGGCGGCCCGCAGGCCCGCCCGCAGCTCGCCCACGAAGTCGGGATAGCCCGGGGTGTCCAGAAGATTGATCGTGAGACCGCGATGACTGACCGAACACAGGGTGAGGCTGACCGACCGTGCCGGGCGACGCTCGGGATCGGCATGGCCGACGTAGCTGGTCTGGGTAGTCTGACGGTCGCCGTTCTGGCGGTCCGGCGGCCCGTCGGTGGCGAGCAGACGGTCCACCAGAGCCGTCTTGCCCGCGCCGGTGTGGCCTACCAGGACGACGTTGCGCACATCGCACGAGGCTGATGACATCCTCGCCTCCTTGACTGGGAGGTAACGGCCTGTTCGGTAACGGCAGAGTCCTCCCCTGTTACCTGGGACACAAGCCCGAGGGCGGCCGTGGTCGGGAATGCGCGGATCGTGGCGGCTGTACTGTGAAGACCGCCCGAAGTCGGGCGCACGCGGGACGACCACGCGGGACGACGGGACGGACATGCTCGCTAGCAAGGCACGACCGCAGATCCAGAAGTTGCTCGACCCGGTGAGCCAGTGGGCCGCCCGGTCGTCGGTGTCGCCGGATGTCGTGACGATCATCGGCATGGTCGGGGTCGCGGGCGGGGCTCTGGGGTTCTTCACCCGCGGGGTGTTCTTCCTCGGCACCGTGGTGATCACGCTGTTCGTCTTCTCGGACCTGCTCGACGGGGTCATCGCCCGCGCCCGCGGTATCTCCTCCAAGTGGGGGGCCTTTCTCGACTCCACGTCCGACCGGGTCGGCGACGGCGCGATCTTCGGATCGCTCGTCCTCTGGTACGCTGGCGACGGCGATTCCCTGCCGTTGGCGGGTGCGGCCCTGATCTGCCTGGTCGCCGGGTCGATCACCTCGTACGTCAAGGCCCGCGCCGAGGGACTCGGCTTCACCTGTGACGTGGGGTTCGCCGAACGGGGCGAGCGGTTGCTGATCCTGCTGGTCGCCGCCGGGCTGTACGGCCTCGGGGTGCCTTACCTCCTGCCCGCGGCGCTGTGGTTCCTCGTCGGTGCCACCACGCTGACGGTCGTCCAACGGGTCGTCCACGTCTACCGGCAGTGGTACCGCGCGGGGGACCCTCCCTCCCCGTTGACGTCAAGGGCGGCCCCGACCACCGCGTCCCGGACCGCGGCTGCGTCCCGGACCGCGACCACCTTCGGCCCCGGCCGCAACGGCCGCTGAGCGGTCATCGAGACGACCCGACGAAGAGCCGAGCGTTGACGACGGGCGGGCGGGCGGCGGCAGCCGGGCGGTTCACCGACCTCGCCTACGCGCTGGGCTGGCGCGGCGTCCGGCTGCTCCCGCAGCCCGTGGCCGCCGCGGCGTTCCGGTTCGGCGCCGACCTGGCCTACCGCCGCGACGGGCGGGGGGTGCGCCGGCTGCGGTCGAATCTCGCCCGGGTGGCGCCGCCGGGAACCGATCTGGACCGGTTGACCCGGGCGGCGATGCGCTCCTACGCGCGGTACTGGCTGGAGGTGTTCCGCTTCCGGGAGATCGGTCTGGACCGTGTCGTCGGCCGGCTGCGGCTGCTGGACCAGTATCGGTTGTGGGATGCGCACGCCCGCGGGAAAGGGACCATCGTGGCGCTGCCGCACATGGGCAACTGGGAGCAGGCGGGCGCCTGGCTGGTGGCGAATGGCGTGCCGTTCACGACCGTCGCCGAACGCCTGCGGCCGGAGGCGCTCTTCGAGCGGTTCTTGGCCTTCCGCTCGGAACTCGGCATGGAGGTCGTCCCGCTGACCGGCGGGCAGGCTCCTCCGTTCGACCTGCTTACCGACCGCCTGCTGGCCGGGGGGATGCTCTGCCTGCTCGCGGACCGGGATCTCTCCCGCGGCGGGATCCCGGTGAGGTTCTTCGGCGCCACGGTCACCATGCCCGGCGGGCCCGCGGCGCTCGCGTTGCGCACCGGAGCGGCGCTGCTGCCCGCCACGCTCTGGTTCGACCATGACGGGTGGAGCGGGCGGATCCATCCCGCCGTCGAGCCGAGCGACATCCCGACGATGACGCAGGGACTCGCAGACGCCTTCGCTGCCGGCGTTGCCGCGCACCCCGCGGACTGGCACATGCTCCAGCGGATCTGGCGCGACGACGGATGACGCCGCCGTGAAGATCGGTCTGGCCTGCCCCTACGCCTGGGACGTACCGGGTGGGGTCCAGGCGCACGTGCGTGACCTCGCCGAGACCCTGATCGCCGCCGGTCACGAGGTGTCCGTCATCACCCCGGTGGACGACGAACGGACCCTGCCGCCCTACGCGGTGGACGCGGGTCGGGCGTTACCGCTGCCCTACAACGGCTCCGTCGCCCGGCTCCTGATGGGCCCGGTCTCGGCCGCCCGGGTCCGCCGTTGGCTGCGTGAGCACGACTTCGATGTCCTGCACGCCCACGAACCGACCGCGCCCAGCGTCAGCCTCCTGGCCTGCATGCTGGCCGACGGACCGATCGTCGCCACCTTCCACACCGCCAACCCCCGGTCGCGGTTCCTCACCGCGGCCCAGGGCGCGCTGCAGCCGTCGTTCGAGAAGCTGCGGGCTCGGATCGCGGTCTCCGAGGCGGCCCGGCGCACCCTCGTCGAGCATCTGGGCGCCGACGCCATCCTGATCCCGAACGGGGTGGCGGTGCAGAACTTCGCCGGCGCCCGGCCCCTGCCCGACTACGACAACGGGCGGCCCACCGTCGTGTTCCTCGGGCGCATCGACGAGCCGCGCAAGGGCCTTGACGTGCTGCTCGCAGCCCTGCCGGCGCTCGCCGCCGAGATCGACGGTGTCCGGCTGCTGGTGGCGGGGCCCGGTGACGGGGCGGCGGTGCGGGCCCGGCTGGAGCCCACCCTGCGCTCGCGGGTCGACCTCGTCGGCATGGTCTCCGACGCTGACAAGCCCCGGGTCTTCGCCTCCGGGCAGGTCTACTGCGCCCCGAACACCGGTCAGGAGAGCTTCGGGATCGTGCTGCTCGAGGCGATGGCGACCGGGACCCCGGTGGTGGCCAGCGACATCGACGCCTTCCGCCGGGTCCTCGATGACGGGCGCGCCGGCAGGCTGTTCGATGTCGGCGATCCCGCGCGGCTGGCCGCGACCCTGGCCCAGGTGCTGCGTGATCCCGCCGGCGCCGCGCGGCTGGTGGAACGCGGTCGCGCCGTCGTCGCCGCCTACGACTGGCGGGCCATCGCCGAGCGGATCGTCGGGGTGTACCAGATGGTCTCCGGGGACATGCGGGTGTCGGTCGCGACGGCGACGCGGTTGCCGGTCCGGGGCGACGCGAGGAGTGGGGACTGACCTGCCCCGGTAACTGACCTGCCCCGGTACCAGAGCCACGTCATATTCGGCCGTTGGTTACGCTGCGCGGGATGACCGTCGTCGTGGTGGTGGTCGCCCTGGTGGTGGCGATCGCGACCTATCTGACCTGGCTGGCCACTCGGCTCGACCGACTCGCGGCCCGGGTCGCGGACGCCCGCGGTGGGCTGGTGGCGCACCTGGTCGCCCGCGCCGACGCCGCGCGCGAGCTGGCCCTGCGGTGTGAGCTGGCCGAGCTGGGCGAGAGCGTGGCCCGGGCCCGAACGGCCTATCCGGACCTGCTCGCCGGGGGGGCGTTGGACGCCGCGGTCGAGCAGAGCGAGAATGCCCTGAGCCGGGCGTTACGGTCCGCCGAGGTCGCCGCGGCCGGCCAGCACCACCCCGCCGAGCTGCATGCGGTCGACTCCTGCGCGGCCCGGGTCGCGCTCGCCCGGCAGTTCCACAACGACGCGGTCCGCGACCTGCGGGCACTTGCCGGCCGACGCGTGGTGCGGATGGCGCACCTGGCCGGCCGCCGGCCGCCGGCCGGCTACTTCGAGATCGACGACGCCCTGCCGATCCGTGGCGAGGGCGTCCCTCACGACGACCTGCCGGGGCTGGCCTCCTGACGGCCCGGCCGGTCGCGAGATCGCCGTACCATGGAAAACCGACCCACCCGTACGGGAACCATCCGGTGGGGTAGCCGACATGCAGGTGCCAGACATGCCGGTACCCCGCGGCCCTGGCGACCCGACCCAGTGAAAAGAGACGGCACATCATGTCCGAGGGCCAGACTGCCCCCGCCGCCGGCCCGGCGACCGACTCCGCCCGGCATGCCGGTACCGCCCGCGTCAAGCGCGGCATGGCGGAGATGCTCAAGGGCGGTGTGATCATGGATGTGGTCACCGCCGAGCAGGCCCGCATCGCCGAGGACGCCGGCGCCGTCGCGGTGATGGCGCTGGAGCGGGTTCCCGCCGACATCCGGGCGCAGGGTGGGGTGGCGCGGATGAGTGATCCCGACATGATCTCGGAGATCATCGAGGCGGTCTCCATCCCGGTCATGGCCAAGGCCCGGATCGGGCATTTCGTCGAGGCACAGGTGCTGCAGGCGCTCGGGGTGGACTACGTCGACGAGTCCGAGGTTCTCACGCCTGCCGACCCGCACCACCACATCGACAAGTGGCGCTTCACGGTGCCGTTCGTCTGCGGAGCCACCAACCTGGGGGAGGCGCTGCGCCGGATCGCCGAGGGCGCGGCGATGATCCGTTCCAAGGGTGAGGCGGGCACCGGCGAGGTGTCCAACGCCGTGGTGCACATGCGTACCATCCGGGCGGAGATCGCCCGGCTGTCGGGGCTGCCCGCCGAGGAGCTCTACGCGGCGGCCAAGGAGCTGCGCGCCCCGATCGAGCTGGTCGCCGAGGTGGCCCGGCTCGGTCGGCTGCCCGTCGTGCTGTTCACCGCCGGCGGTATCGCCACCCCGGCGGACGCGGCGCTGATGATGCAGCTCGGCGCGGACGGGGTGTTCGTCGGGTCCGGGATCTTCAAGTCCGGGGACCCGGCGCGCCGCGCTCGGTCCATCGTCGAGGCGACCACCATGTTCAAGGACCCCGACGTTCTGGTGAAGGTCTCCCGGGGCCTCGGCGAGGCGATGGTGGGCATCAACGTCACCGAGCTTCCCCCGGAAGCCCGCTACGCCGACCGCGGCTGGTGAGTGGCCCGCGGATCGGCATCCTCGCGTTGCAGGGGGATGTGCGCGAGCACGCCCGGGCGCTCACCGAGGCCGGCGCGCGGCCGGTGGCGGTGCGCCACGCGGTGGAGCTCGCCGAGGTCGACGGGCTCGTCCTGCCCGGAGGTGAATCCACCACGATCGGCCGGTTGCTGCGCGTGTTCGAGCTGTTGGAGCCGTTGCGGGCGGCGGTGGCCGCGAGGTTGCCCGTGTTCGGTTCATGTGCTGGCATGATCCTGCTTGCGCGGGACGTCGTGGGCGGTCGGCCGGATCAACCACTGATCGGCGGGCTGGACATCGTCGTCCGGCGTAACGCCTTCGGCCGGCAGGTGGACTCGTTCGAGGCACACCTCGAGGTCGTCGGGGTGACGGGGCCACCTGTGCACGCGGTCTTCATCCGGGCACCATGGGTAGAAAAGGCAGGAGACGCGGTCGAGGTCCTGGCCCGTGTCGCCGAGGCGCCGGTGACGGTCCGCCAAGGACCGCTGCTGGCCACCGCGTTCCATCCGGAGCTGACCGGTGATGCCCGGGTGCACCGGCTATTCGTCGACAGCGTCCGATCGTCCGGGTCCGGTCGATGATCGGGCGCAAGAGAGGCAGGTCATGAGCGGCCACTCCAAGTGGGCGACCACCAAGCACAAGAAGGCGGTCATCGATGCCCGCCGGGGCAAGCTGTTCGCCAAACTGATCAAGACGGTCGAGGTGGCGGCCAAGACGGGCGGCGGAGACCCCGCGGGCAACCCGACGCTCGCCGACGCCATCGCCAAGGCGAAGTCGCAGTCCGTGCCGAACGACAACATCGAACGGGCCGTCAAGCGGGGTTCCGGCGAGCTCGCCGGTGGGGTGAACTACGAGGACATCACCTATGAGGCGTACGGCCCGGGCGGGGTGGCGATCCTCGTGGAGTGCCTGACCGACAACCGTAACCGGGCGGCGTCGGATGTCCGGGTGGCGATCACCCGTAACGGCGGCACGGTGGCCGACCCGGGGTCGGTGTCGTACCTGTTCAACCGCAAGGGTGTCGTGCTTATCGAGAAGACCGCCGGCCTCACCGAGGACGACGTACTGCTCGCAGTGCTCGACGCCGGCGCGGAGGAGGTCAACGACGTCGGGGAGGCCTTCGAGGTGGTCTCCGAGGCGACCGATCTGCACGCCGTGCGGGTGGCCGCCACCGATGCTGGCCTGGCGGTCACCTCCGCGGACATCTCCTGGCTGCCGAGTGTGAGCGTGTCGCTGGAGGCCGAACCCGCCGCCAAGGTCCTCAAGCTCATCGAGGCGGTCGAGGATCTCGATGACGTCCAGAACGTCTGGTTCAATGCCGACATCTCCGATGACGTGATGGAGCTCGTCGGCAGCTGATCGTCCTCTCGGGCGATCCGTTGGGCGTGTCGTGGATGTCCGGTTGTGTCGCCGCCCCTAGAATCGAACGAATGTTCTTGTGAACGTGCGGTCGGGAGGGTGGATGCGGGTGCTGGGGGTCGATCCGGGGCTGACCCGGTGTGGCCTGGGGGTCGTCGACGGTGGCCTCGGCATCCGGGCCCGCCTGGTCGAGGTGGGGGTGGTGCGCACCCCCGCCACCGCCGAGGTCGCCGAACGGTTGTGCGCCGTGTCCGATGGCATCGACGCCTGGCTCGATCGCACCCGCCCGCAGGCGGTCGCGGTCGAGAAGGTCTTCAGCCAGGCGAACATGCGTACCGTGATGGGTACCGCGCAGGCCGGGGCGGTCGCCATCGTGCTGGCCGCCCGGCGGGGCCTGTCGGTGGGTCTCTACACGCCCAGTGAGGTGAAGGCCGCGGTGACCGGCAGCGGCCGGGCGGACAAAGCGCAGGTCAGTTTTATGATCACCAGATTGCTCGGGCTGACCGAGGCGCCACGCCCGGCCGACGCGGCGGACGCCCTCGCGTTGGCGCTCTGCCACCTGTGGCGCGGGCCGGCGCTGGCCCGGTTCCGTTCCGCCGCGCCGGGCGGACCCACCCGATGATCGCGTCGTTGGCCGGCACGGTCACCGCGCTGACCCCGCTGTCCGCCGTCATCGAGGTCGGCGGGGTGGGCCTGCTCGTCCACTGCTCGCCGTCGACGCTGTCGCGGCTACGGGTGGGGGAGTCCGCCTCCCTCGCCACCACCCTGATCGTGCGCGAGACCGAGCTGACCCTCTACGGCTTCGCCGACGCCGATGCGCGCGACGTCTTCGAGATCCTGCAGAGCGCGGCCGGAGTCGGGCCCAAGCTCGCCCAGGCCGTGCTCGGGGTGCACGATCCCGACACGGTGCGCCGCGCCGTCGCCGAGGAGGATCTCGCGGTGCTGACGAAGGTCCCCGGTATCGGGCGCAAGGGCGCGCAGCGCATCGTCCTGGACCTGCGGGACCGGCTCGGTCCGCCGGGTGACGGTGCGCCGCTGCCCGGCCCGCGCCCGACGCCGGGACCGGAACCGATGCCGGCCGATACCGTCGGGGTCGCGGCGACCGTGCGGGAGGCGCTGGTGGGCCTGGGCTACTCGGGTCGTGAGGCCGACGACGCCGTGTCCCGGGCGCTCGTGGTCCTGGCCGCGCCCGCGGGCGAGGGCGCCGCAGCCGGTGGCGAGCAGGCCGCCCCGGGCAAGGGAGACGTCCCGGGAAAGGAAGGCGCCCCGGGTTCCCGGGCCGGGGCCGACTCGGGAACCGGCGGCGCTCCGCCCGACGCCGCGACCCTGCTGCGCGCAAGTCTTGCCGTGCTACGCAGGTGAGGGCCGTTATGACGCCGCCATGCGGCGCGCGACCGCGTCGGGCGGTGGTCAGCCGGGGCGGTGGTCAGCCGGGGCGGTGGTCAGCCGGGGCGGCGGTCAGCCGGAGCGGCGGTCAGCCGGAGCGGGGGTACGCGGAGGTGGGACATGAGTGACGACGGCCTGGTGTCCGCCGCGGCGAGTCCCGAGGAGCGCGCCTTCGAGGCCGGGCTGCGTCCGCGCACCCTGGCCGAGTTCGTCGGCCAGCGTAAGGTGCGCGAGCAGCTCACAATCATGCTCGAGGGGGCGCGGGCGCGTGGTCGCCCGCCGGACCACGTCCTGCTGTCGGGCCCGCCCGGTCTGGGCAAGACCAGCCTCGCGATGATCATGGCGCAGGAGCTCGAGGTTCCGTTGCGGATGACCAGTGGGCCGGCGATCGAACGCGCCGGGGATCTCGTCGCGATCCTCACTGCCCTCTCCCCGGGAGAGGTCCTGTTCCTCGACGAGATTCACCGGATCGCCCGGCCAGCCGAGGAACTGCTCTACGCCGCGATGGAGGACTTCCGGGTTGACGTCATCCTGGGCAAGGGCCCGGGCGCGACCGCGATCCCCCTCGACGTGTCGCCATTCACGCTGGTCGGGGCTACCACCCGGTCGGGCCTGCTGACCGGCCCGCTGCGGGATCGGTTCGGGTTCACCGCCCATCTGGACTTCTACGACGCCGACGAGCTCGCCCGGGTGCTGACTCGCTCGGCCGGCCTGCTGGGGGTCACCCTCACCGCCGAGGGAGCCGCCGAGGTCGCTGGCCGGTCGCGTGGTACGCCCCGCATCGCCAACCGGTTGCTGCGCCGGGTGCGCGACTACGCGGAGGTGCGGGCCGACGGAGTGGTCACCCGCGAGATCGCCCAGGCGGCGCTGCGGATCTACGACGTCGACGGGCTCGGACTGGACCGTCTCGACCGGGCCGTGCTGGAGGCGCTGGTCACCCGGTTCGGCGGCGGTCCGGTCGGGCTCACCACGCTCGCCGTGTCGGTCGGGGAGGAACCGGAGACGGTGGAGGACGTGGCCGAGCCGTTCCTGCTGCGTGCCGGCCTGCTGATCCGTACCGCCCGGGGCCGGATGGCCACCCCCGCCGCCTTCGAGCACCTCGGTCTGGACCCCGTCACCGATCCGCTCGGTCGTACCCAGGTCTCGCTGTTCACCGAGGGAGAATGACTGTGAGAGGGTCGGTCGGGGAGTAGTCACTGAAGGTGATTAGTCCGTCCGGGGTGAGTCGTCCCCGTAGCATCGGCCATTCCGGCCGGAGGAGGTCCTGAGTGCCGGGCACAACCGCCCTGCCCACCACAGGCATCCGATCGATACGTACGATCGCCGCAACACATCAGGAGGGCAGGACGTGCACGTACTCGTGGCAGCTTCGGTGGCGGCCGGCAAGGACGGGGGCAGTTCGATCAGCGGGCTTCTGTTCCCGCTGATCCTCATCCTGGTGATCGTCTACTTCTTCTCGATGCAGCGGCGCCGCGCCAGGGCGCAACAGCAGCAGATATCGCGGATCGTTCCCGGTACCCTGGTGATGACCACCGCTGGTCTCTACGCCACGGTCGTCGAGATGGAGGACGGCGACCTCCTGCTGGAGGTTGCGCCCGATGTCGTCTGCCGCTTCTCGCGCAGCGCGGTCGCTCGGGTGATCAGTACGCCCGACGGAGCCGGGGACGGCGGGGAGTCCTCCGGGGAACCGCGGTCGCACGACGACGGTTCCGACGGCCCCGGTGGCGCCGAGGCGTCGCATCCCGGCGGTGGCCTCCCCGGTGGGGACGGTGGCACGGGCGGTGAAACGACACACCCGCCCGGCAAGGAGCTGTGATCGCCGGTCACCTGGCCGAGCACTACCGTTCGGGGAGCGGAACGCACCCTCGGTGACATTCGTTCGGATACTTTAGGCACCGCCGGTCCGGGCAGCGGCGAGACGAACGAGCGCCGGCACACCGGCGCGTGAGGAAGGGACTCGCAGGTGGCACGCGGCTCGGCACGGGTACCCAAGGGGATCTCCGTCTGGACCCGGCTGGGGATCCTCGGCGGTCTGATCGTCGTCCTCTACGGCCTCATGGCCGCTACCGGAAACTGGAAGCCCCGGCTCGGGCTCGACCTGCAGGGCGGGACGAGCGTCATCCTCACGCCTCGTGCCACGCAGGGAAACAACGTCGACAGTGGTGCCGTCAACCAGGCCGTCGACATCATCCGGCAGCGCGTTGACGGCTTGGGCGTTGCCGAGTCCGAGGTTCATCGTACCGGCAACCAGATCGAGATCTCGGTGCCCGGCCGCGGCCGCAACGACGTCGTGGATCTGGTCGGGCAGACCGCTGAACTGCGTTTCCGTGAGGTCGCCACGTCCGGCCAGGCCACCCCGGTGCCCACCCCCACTGGTGCGGCCTCCGCATCCACGCCGGGTGCGACGGGCCAGCCGGCCCCGACGGCCGGCCAGAGCACGCCGAGCATCGCGCCGTCATCCCCGGCACCCGCCGCGTCTAACAAACCGGCCGCACTCGGTGACGGCACGGGCCGCGGCCTGATCGCCCAGCCGGTGTCGCTGGCCGCCGCGGGCACACCCGCGGTGGGCGCGGCCTCGGCTTCTCCGGTGGCCTCGGCTTCTCCGGTGGCCTCGGCTTCTCCGGTGGCCTCGGCTTCTCCGGTGGCCTCGGCTTCTCCGGTGGCCTCGGCTTCTCCGGTGGCCTCGGCTTCTCCGGTGGCCTCGGCTTCTCCGGTGGCCTCGGCTTCTCCGGCCCCCGCGCCGGCGGCGACCGGGTCGACCGGGTCGACCGGGGACAGCCCGCCTGCTGACGTGTTCGCTCGCTACGAGTCGCTGACGTGCGCAGCGGCCGACGTCCGCAAAGCCTCGGTCAGCACCGACCGCCCGCAGGACTGGACCGCCGCCTGTGACCGGACCGGGACGACGAAGTACCTGCTCAAGCCGGCCACGGTGGTCGGGACGGATGTGAAGACCGCCTCCGCGGGCCTGCAGGGCGGCGGCGGGACCACGGGCATCACCACCGGGCAGTGGGTCGTGAACGTCGAGTTCACTGGTCCGGGCCAGAACAAGTTCACCAAGCTGACCGAGAGCACGATCGGCAAGCAGGTTGCGATCGTGCTCGACGGGGTGGTGCAGTCCGCGCCGCAGACCAACGAGCGTATCCCCGGATCGGCCCAGATCTCCGGCGGCTTCAGCCAGTCCGACGCCGAGGACCTCGCCAACGTGCTGCGCTACGGTGCCCTTCCCCTGGCCTTCGAGCGCTCCCAGGCCGAGTCCATCTCGCCGACCCTCGGTCGTGACTCGCTGCACGGCGGACTGCTCGCCGGCGCCATCGGACTCGTTCTCGTCATCGCCTACTCCTTCCTGTACTACCGGGCGCTGGGCATGGTCGTGATCATCTCCCTCGCCGTCAGCGGTCTGCTGATCTACGCCTCGGTGGTGCTGCTCGGCGTGGCGATCGGGTTCACGCTGACCCTGGCCGGCATCGCCGGCCTGATCGTGTCGATCGGTGTCACGGCGGACTCGTTCGTGGTCTACTTCGAACGGATCAAAGACGAGGTTCGGGCCGGTCGCACGGTCCGGGCGGCCACGGATCGTGCCTGGCCCGCCGCGCGGCGCACGATGCTCTCCGCGGACACGGTTTCCTTCCTGGCCGCCGCGGTCCTCTACATCCTGTCGATCGGCTCGGTGCGCGGCTTCGCCTTTACGCTCGGGCTGTCGACGTTGAGCGATGTCGTGATCATGTTTATCTTCACCCGGCCGTTGGTGACGTTGCTGGTGCGGCGCAGACTGTTCTCGGTCAGCCGGTACTCGGGCCTGAGTCCGAAGACCCTCGGCGGGCGTGGCGGTGGCGTGGCGCAGGCCGCTTCCACCCGGGCGCGACTGGCCAAGCGGCCGGCGCCGGCCGGGCAGAGGCGGGAGAGCTGAGATGGCACTGGTCGGGCGGATCTACCGCAGCGACTTCAACGTCGACTTCGTCGGCCGGCGCAAGGCCTGGTACGCCGTCTCCGGCGTCGTGGTCGCCGTCTGCATCATCAGCATGATCTTCCGTGGCTTCACCTTCGGTATCGAGTTCTCCGGTGGCGCGGTCTTCCAGCTACCCAGCGGTGGCGGTACCGTCGCGCAGGTCGAGGACACGCTGTCCGGCATCGGGCTCGATCCGGCGGACAGTGTGGTCCAGCAACTGGAGACCTCCCACCAGTTCCGGATCCAGACGCCGACCCTCTCCGACGCCCAGACCCGTGAGCTGACCGGCGCGTTGGCCAAGCGCTTCTCGGTGTCGAACCCGGACCGCGACATCGCCGTGTCGACCGTCGGCTCGTCCTGGGGATCGACGATCACGAACAAGGCCCTCCAGGGCCTGGCCGTCTTCCTCGTGCTCGTTGTGATCTACCTCTCGGTACGGTTCGAGTGGAGGATGGCGCTCGCGGCGATGGCCGCTCTCGTTCACGACCTCGTCGTCACCATGGGTGTCTACTCGCTGGTAGGTTTCGAGGTGACGCCGTCGACGGTCATCGCCGTGCTGACGATCCTCGGATTCTCCCTGTACGACACGGTGGTGGTGTTCGACCGGGTGCGGGAGAACACCGCGGGCATGGGCACGTCGACGCGGCGGACCTACGCGGAGGCGACGAACGACGCGCTCAACGAGACGTTGGTGCGTTCGCTGAACACCTCCCTCATCGCCCTCATCCCGGTCGCATCCCTCCTCTTCGTCGGCGCCGGTCTGCTCGGTGCCGGCACGCTGAAGGACCTCGCGCTCGCCCAGTTCGTCGGTATCGCCTCCGGTACATACTCCTCCCTGTTCTTTGCCACGCCGCTGCTCGTCGACCTCAAGCGCGGCGACCCCGCCGTGCGGGCGCTGGATGCGCGGGTCGCCCGTGAGCGCGCCAGGCGGGTCCGGGCCGCCGCGGGTGTGCCGGGCACGGCTGTTCCCGCCGGCGCGGCGGTCGATCCGGCCGGCTGGGGTGAGGACGCTCCCGTCTCCGGCGCGCGTGAACCGGTTCCGGCCGGGGCGAACCTGGGCGGTGCCGCCCGACGACCGTCGGGCGCGCCCCCCGCTCGGCGCGCCGCGGGGCGCAAACCCGGCCGGCGCGGACGGCCGAGCGGTAAGAAACGCCGGTGAGCCAGGTCGCCGGCCGCGCGGATCTGGGCGGGGCTCCGATCGGGTGGCGGCGGATCTCCGGACGATCTTGATGTCAGGACGATCTTAATGTCCGGGCGACCCTGAAGTCCAGACGACCCTGAAGGTGGGAGAAGCGGCACGATGACGAGCATCGACGACGCACCGCAGCGGTCCGCCGCGCACGACGCGGTCGCCGAGGTCCTACGTGGCCACATCCGCGACATTCCCGACTGGCCGCAGCCAGGGGTCGTGTTCAAGGACATCACCCCGCTGCTCGCGACGCCGACCGCCTTCGGGGTGGTCATCGGTGCGCTGGCGGACGCGGCCCGGGAGCTGGGGGCTACCACGATCGCCGGCATCGAGGCGCGGGGCTTCCTGCTAGCCGCGCCGGTCGCGGACCGGCTGGGCACCGGCCTCGTGCCGATCCGCAAGCAGGGCAAGCTGCCGGGGCCGACCCGAAGCGCCTCCTACGACCTGGAGTACGGCGCCGCCACGATCGAGATCCACGCTGACGCGGTGCACGACGGCGACCGGGTCCTGCTCGTTGACGACGTGTTGGCCACCGGTGGCACCGCGGCCGCCGCACACAGCCTGCTCGCGGCTGGCGGCGGGGAGGTCGTGGGGCTGGCGGTCCTCATGGAGCTGTCCTTCCTGCCGGGCCGTGATCGGGTCGCGCCGCTCGATGTCGTCTCCCTTCTGACGATTTGACCTCGCCCGGGCGAGGTCCGCGGAAGGCTTCTGACCAGTGCGGCGTTAGGCTCGGTGTCTAGTCCTTACGCAGGAGCGGTCCGTGCCCGAGGCAGCGCCGGTGACCACCGGAGTTTCGCCGCCCGCCGTCACTCCCTTCCGGGAGCCCCGGCCGGTGGGCGATGCCGCGCGGGCCACCGCCGGATCGGTGGCGCGTGAGTCGGCAGCCCACGGGCCGGCAGCCCACGGGCCGGCACAGCCGCCGGCTGCGGATGGTGGCGACGTCCGCGGGCAGGAGCCACCGGCTGGATCCCCGGGGGGGTCCGAGCTGGTCACCGCGGTCGGCATGGGACGGCGTCCCGAGGACGGTTCCCCGGTCGTCCCCCGGTTGGGGCACGAGTCGCCGCCGCTGCCGCGTCGGGTGCGCGGTCGGCTCTCCCGCCTTGCGACGCACCGGGCGACGCCTCCCTCGGCTCTCGACCCGGTGCTGCGTGGGCTGCTCGCGAACCACCCGCGCGCCGACATCGCCCAGGTGCAGCAGGCGTTCGAGGTCGCCGACGCCGCGCACGCCGGCCAGGTGCGCTTCTCCGGCCACCCGTACATCACTCATCCGATCGCGGTCGCGAGCATCCTCGCCGATCTGGGGATGGACACCGCGACGCTGTCCGCAGCGTTGCTGCACGACACCCCCGAGGAGACGACGCTTACCGTCGATGCAATCCGGGACACCTTCGGTGACCATATCGCGCTCATCGTCGACGCGGTCAGCAAGCTCAACCGGGTCAAGGTCGGCGAGGCGGCCCAGGCGGAGACCATCCGCCGGATGGTCGTCGCGATGGCCCGCGACCCACGCGCGCTGGTGGTCAAGCTCGCCGACCGCCTGCACAACATGCGTACCCTGCGCTTTCTGCCCGAGCACAAGCAGGAACGCAAGGCTCGGGAGACGCTCGAGGTCTACGCCCCGCTCGCCCACCGGCTCGGCATGAACTCGTTGAAGTGGGAGCTGGAGGACCTCTCGTTCGCCGCGTTGTATCCGAAACGGTACGACGAGATCGTCCGGCTGGTCGCTGACCGGGCCCCGAGCCGGGACGTCTATCTGGCCGAGGTGATCGGGCAGGTGCAGGTCGGCCTGCGGGACGCGCGGATCAAGGCGGTCGTCTCCGGGCGGCCGAAGCACTATTACTCGATCTACCAGAAGATGGTGGTGCGCGGCCGTTCCTTCGACGACATCTATGATCTGGTCGGCATCCGCGTCCTGGTCGACTCGGTCCGGGACTGCTATGCCACGCTGGGTACCGTGCACGCGACCTGGAAGCCGATTCCCGGCCGGTTCAAGGACTACATCGCGATGCCCAAGTTCAACATGTACCAGTCGTTGCACACGACGGTCATCGGTCCCGAGGGCAAACCGGTCGAGCTGCAGATCCGCACGCACGCGATGCACAACCGGGCCGAGTACGGCATTGCCGCGCACTGGAAGTACAAGGAGGACGGGGTTGCGGCCCGGCCCTCGGCGGGGACCCCGGAGGGCGGGCGGGCCGGTCGGCGCAAGGGCGGACCCGATGCGGACCTCATGACCTGGCTGCGTCAGGTGCTCGACTGGCAGCGGGAGACCGCGGACCCGGGAGAGTTCCTCGACAGCCTGCGGTTCGCCGCCGAGACCGACGAGGTTTTCGTCTTCACCCCCAAGGGCGACGTCATCCCGCTGCCTGCCGGGTCGACCTCGGTGGACTTCGCTTACGCGGTGCACACCGACATCGGCCACCAGTGCGTCGGGGCCCGGATCAACGGCCGTCTCGCGGCCCTGGACACCCCGCTGGACAACGGCGACGCGGTCGAGATCTTCACCTCGCGGGCCCATTCGGCCGGCCCGAGCGAGGACTGGTTGATGTTCGTCCGTTCGTCGCGGGCCAGGACGAAGATCCGCCAGTGGCACGCTCGTGGGCGCCGGGAGGACGCGATCGTCGCCGGCCGCGACGCGATCGGCCGCGCGATGCGCCGCCACGGCCTGCCGCTGTCCCGCCTGATGAGCGGGGACGCGCTGTTGAACCTGGCCAAGGACCTGCGCTACGCCGACGTGGCCGCCCTCTACGCGGCCGTGGGGGAGAACCACGTCAGCGCCCAGTTGGTGGTCTCGCGGCTGCTCGTGGCCCTCGGCGGTCCGGAGGGGGCCGAGGAGGACGCGGGTGAGACCGAGCTGCCGATCCGCACGCTGCGTCGCTCGACCGGGGAGGCGGGGGTGCTCGTCACCGGTGCTCCCGACGTGTGGACGAAGCTCGCCCGCTGCTGCACCCCCATGCCCGGCGACGAGATCGCCGGTTTCGTCACCCGGGGCAAGGGAGTGTCGGTCCACCGGACGGACTGCTCCAACCTGTCGGGGCTGCGCGGCGGGCCGCACGACCGCATGATCCAGGTCGAGTGGGCGCCGTCGTCGGGCTCGGTGTTCCTCGTCGTGATCCAGGTCGAGGCGATGGACCGTACCAAACTACTTTCGGATGTCACCCGGGTACTGTCCGACCGGCACGTGAACATCCTGTCGGCGTCGGTGGCCACCACACGGGATCAGGTGGCGGTCAGCCGCTTCACGTTCGAGATGGGAGACGCCAAGCATCTCGGGCACATCCTGAGTGCGGTGCGTGCCATCGAGGGCGTATACGGCTGTTTCCGCGTTACCTCGGGCGTACAGGTCTAACGGGTCGAATCAGGGGGGCGCCGTGGATGCTGAGACCGTGGGTGCGGGTCTGCCGGCCGGCGGCGGTCTGACCCCCGCGCTGTCCCGGGCCGACGGCGGTGCCGACGAGGCCTCCCGGGCCCTGTCGGCGGCCCGGCAGGCGAGCGTGCGTCTCGCCCACCTGGCCAGGCGGATGGCGACACCGCGGATGTCCCAGGTGCCGCCGGAGCTGCGTGACATCGTCGAGGCGCATCGCGACTATCATCCGCGCGCCGACATCGGCCTGCTGGTGCACGCCTACGGCGTCGCCGAGCGGCTGCACGCCGGTCAGATGCGGCGCAGCGGGGATCCGTACATCAGCCATCCCCTCGCCGTCACCGAGGTCCTCGCGGAGCTGGGGGTGGACACGACTACCCTGATCGCTGCCCTGCTGCATGACACGGTCGAGGACACCGGGTACACCCTCGACTCCGTCACCCAGGAGTTCGGCGCGGAGGTGGCCAACCTCGTCGACGGTGTCACCAAGCTGGACAAGATGCGGTTCGGGGAGGCTGCGGAGGCCGAGACGCTGCGCAAGCTGATCGTGGCCCTGGCCCGGGACTACCGAGTACTGGTCATCAAGATCGCTGACCGGCTGCACAACATGCGCACGCTCGCCTTCATGTCCCCTCCCAAACAGGTGAAGATCTCCCGGGTCACGCTTGAGGTCCTGGCCCCGCTGGCCCACCGGCTCGGCGTCAGCGTGATCAAGCGGGAGCTGGAGGACCGGGCGTTCGCCGTGCTCCATCCCGCCGAGCACGCCCGGATTGCCGCCACGGTGGACGAGTTCACCGCCGCTGAGCGCGCGGCCGGAACCGTCGCGGCGCTGGTGGCACGGTTGCGAGCCGGGCTCGCGGGGGCTCGCATCGACGGCGCCGTCTCCATCCGGGTCAGCCACCTGTTCTCGATCTACAAGCGGGCGCAGGAGCGCAACCGGCCCGTCCAGGACTACACCGACCTCGTCCGCGTCCTCGTGCTCGTCGACGAGGTGACGGATTGTTACGCGGCGCTGGGTGTCATCCACGCCCTGTGGCGACCGGTGCCCGGCAGGCTGCGCGACTTCGTGGCTACCCCGAAGTTCAACATGTACCAGTCCCTGCACACGACGGTGACCGACGGCGCCGGCCGCTCCCTCGACATCCAGATCAGGACGCCGTCGATGCACCGGCTGGCCGAGACCGGGATCGTCGCCCGACCGGTCGGCCCCGGCGCGGACGGCGCCCGTCTGGAGGGCCTGTCCTGGTTGCACAGCCTGCTGGACTGGCAGGAGGAGGTCGACTCGGACGAGTTCCTCGAGTCGCTGTACTCAGACCTGGATGCCGACGAAGTGCTGGCGTTCACGCCCAAGGGCAGGATGCTCGCACTGCCGGCCCGGTCCTCCCCGGTGGACGTCGCCTACGCCGTGCACACCGACATCGGGCACCGGGCGATCGGCGCCCGGGTCAACGGTCGGCTCGTCCCGTTGCATACCCGGCTGCGCAACGGCGACGTCGTCGAGATCCTGACCTCCAACCTCCCCGGCGCGGGACCGTCGGAGGACTGGTTGCACTTCGTCAGGACCTCCCGGGCCCGGGTACGTATCCGGCGCCGGCTGGCCCGGCAGCGCAGGGACACCGCGGCCGGGGCGGCCGAGCTGGGCGTCACGACCACCCGGTCCGGGAGCGGCGGCGGGGCGCGGACCGCCGGCGGCGCGGACGGCGCCTCGTCGGGCCCGCCGTCGCCGACCCGTCCGATCGCCCGGCGTGGGGTGCCCAGCCTCGCGGCTGTGGCAGACGACGGGGTGGGTGGTCGGGTGCCGGCGAGGCTGGCGCGATGTTGCCTTCCGCTGCCCGGAGACGTGGTCGTCGGCTTCGCGACGCACGGCAGCACCGTGTCTCTGCACCGCCGGGAGTGCATGAACGCCACCGAGGCGGGGTCGGACCGCGAGCGCGTCGCGGTGGCGACCTGGTCGGCACCACAGGCGCAGATTTTTCCCGCGGAGATCGTCGTCGAGGCGTTCGACCGCTACGGGCTGCTCGCGGACATCACCGAGGTGCTCTCGGAGATCTCGGCGTCCGTCCGCGCGGCCTCGACGACCACATCCGATGATCGGGTCGCGCATGCGCGTTTCACGATCGAGGTCACCGGGCCGGAGCAACTGGACAAGGTGCTCGGCGCGGTGCGCGGCGTCGGCGGTGTCTACGACTGCTACCGCGTGTGCCAGACCCAGGGGTCGTCGGCTCACGGCGCGCCCGCCGGGGACGGGTGAAGCCAGCGCAGGGCGGCGGTGGCACCGACCCGGGCGGGGGACCGCGGCAGCGGTAGGACCAACCGGTGGGTGAGACCAGGCTGGTTACGGGAGCAGGCCGGTCTTCTCCGGTCGGCGTGGGGTGCTGTCTCTTGCGCCCAGCGCGGCCTTTCCGCGCCGGAATGTACCCTCCCGATCAACCGGCGGTAAACGGCTTGCGACTGAACCGCCCATTCCGGGTGGATCCGGGTGGAATGTCACGCGGAGAATACGTCCGATCCTCCCGGGCGCCGTAAATTCAACGGCTACCGCCACTGATCGATGTAGGGTATCTTGCGTATCCATCGTTTTAGAGATGGGAGTGCGCGTGGGTCACCTTCAGGTCATCGTGAGTATCGACTCCCGGGAAAGCGCTGACCGTATCGGCAGGCTCCTGGTGGAGGCGCGTCTGGTCGCCTGTTTCCAGGTGATCGGACCGATGAGCAGCACCTACCGCTGGAAGGGCCAGATCGAGCAGGCCGAGGAATGGCTCTGTCTGGCGAAAACGACCACCGAACGATTCGATGAGCTACATGAGCGGCTCGTGGTCCTCCACCCCTACGAAAATCCCGAGATCATTGCCACGCCGATCGTCGCCGGCCATGCCGACTATCTGGGCTGGATCAGCGCCGAGACGGCACCCACCGTCAGGTGAGTGCCCGCAGCTGCTCATCGAACTCGCGCACGGCCTGGGTGTGCTGCCAGGGCCGCAGGTGCTCCCGGGCGTGGCGGATACGGGCCAGGCCCAGCGAGAAGTCCGTCTGGAGCACGATCGCGAGGGACTCGGCCGCGAAGTGGCAGGCCGCCTCGATCTCCCGCCGCTGGATGTGCACCTCCGCGATGTCGCTCATCAGCAACGACCGCTTCTTCGTCGCACCGGGAGCGGCCGCCCGCAGTGCCTCGGTGGCCGCGGCGTAGGCCGCGGCGGGTCGCCGTAGCCGCGTGTAGGTGGTGACCTTCAGGCCATCGAGCCGGCCCCGGTCGAAGAACTGCGTCCAGACCCGGTCCCCGTCGCTCTCGCCCCGGTCGAAGGCATCCTGGGCACGGTCGAGGGCGGCCAGCGCCGCCCGGCCCTCGCCGCGAGCAGCCTGCTCCTCGGCCTCCCGGGCAGCCAGCCAGGCCCTGGTCATCACCGTGCTGCCCGTGGCGGCTCGCCGCTGGGCTTCACCGAGCAGCGCGCAGGCCTGGTCGTGGCGGCCACGGCTGGCGGTCTGGTAGCTCTCGTAACCGAGTACGCAGGCCCACAGGGCGTTGTCATCGGCCTCGCGGGCGGCCTCGATGGCCACCCGGTAGTAGGCGACGGCCGCGGGCAGGTCGTTCATGTCGAACGAGAGCCATCCGGCGAGCGCCGCCGTCTCCCCGGCGGTGGAGGTCAGCTCACGGCGCACCGGGGACCGGCTTGTGGTCTCCAGCAGCTGACTGAGCCTGTTCAGATGCCCGGTGACCCGCTTTATCAGGATTCGGGCGGGAACGCGTTCCTCCAAGCCGTACAGCCCCGCGGTGAGCTGGCCCAGCTCGTTGACGAGCTCCGGGGTCACCGTGCTACGGCGACGCAGCGCCGCCGAGAGGCGCTCCCAGGGCGGAGTGTCCGTGACGCCGTTCATGGGCACGACGGCGACGCCGCCCGCCGCGGCGAAGAGTCGGAGAAAGTCCCGACGTTCCACGGGAATACCGTTCGTGTCGATCATGTCGGTGCCGGAGTGAAGTACGAGTGTGCCCGCGGCGCCCGTCTCGCAGGCCGCCTGTTCAAGGTTCATCGACGCGGCGACGGCCGTACCCTGACCGGTTCCGCCCCGCAGTGCTCCGACGGCGGCGGGAAGCGCTTCGTCATCCACAAAACCGAGCTCCGCCGACGACCGGCCGAATAGCGCCCGCAACAACCGCTGATAACGCAGGCTTGGTTTCTTGTCGCCCTTCTCCCACTTACAGATCATGTTGCCGGTCACCCCGGCCTCGCGACCCTCGTGGATGACGGAGAACCGACGGATCTCGGTGGCGAGCCGTTCCTGCGACCAGCCCCGTTCCTCCCGACTCAGTCGCAGCCGGGTGTTGGGCGTGCGGGTGTTGGGTGTGCGGGTGTTGGGCGTCCTGTCGCCACCGGATACCTCAGGTGTTGGCGCGGGGGCCACCGGTGCGCGGGGAACTGCCGAAGGACCGGTCGTGAGCTGCATCGGGGCCTCCGAAGTCGATCGGTTGACTCCAGGAGCTTAACCCTCTGTGAGATAAGACGGTCATGCTCGGGCGTGGTCCCTTCGGGACCATCCACGGCAAAAGTGTGGTCATCCCGACGCGCCTGCGGCCGCCAGCGTCTTCGCCGAGTGCCGCCTTCTAGAGTGTGATGGCGTGAGAGCCGGCCCCCTCGACCGAAGCCCTCGTCCACGACGTCCCGTTCCACCAGCCCGACCGCTGCGCGCGTGGCAGCGTGCGGCCCTGGAGATCTACCGGTCACGGTCGTCGTCGGGCGCCCGGGACTTCATGGCGGTCGCCACCCCGGGCGCCGGGAAGACGACCTTCGCCCTGCAGGTGGCCGCCGACCTTCTCACTGCTGGCGAGATCAGTCGGATCACCGTCGTCGCACCCACCGAGCACCTCAAACGCCAGTGGGCCGTGGCCGCGGCGGAGGTTGGTATCGACCTCGATCCGGACTTCCGCAACTCGGCCGGGGCGACATCCTCCGACTACACCGGTGTCGCCGTGACCTACGCCCAGGTGGCGGCGCATCCGGCCCTGCACCGCGCCCGGACCGCCGCGCGCCGCACCCTGATCGTCCTGGACGAGATCCACCACGCCGGCGACGCGCTGTCATGGGGTGAGGCGATCCGGGAGGCGTTCACCCCGGCCGCGCGGCGCCTCGCCCTGACTGGTACTCCGTTCCGCTCCGACGTCAACCCGATCCCTTTCGTCACCTACCTGCCGGGCCCCGACGGGGTGATGCGCAGCATCGCGGACTCCTCCTACGGCTATGCCGAGGCGCTGCGCGACGGGGTCGTCCGCCCGGTGCTCTTCCTCGCCTACTCGGGCGAGATGACCTGGCGGACCAGTGCCGGCGCGGAACTGAGCGCCCGGCTCGGGGAGCCGCTCACCAACGAGCAGACCGCCGCCGCGTGGCGCACTGCGCTCGACCCGGGCGGGGACTGGATGCCGGCGGTGCTCGCCTCCGCCGACACCCGGCTGTCCCAGGTGCGGGCCGGCGGCATGCCCGACGCGGGCGGGCTGGTCATCGCCACGGATCACGCGGCCGCGCGCGCCTACGCCGCGCTGCTCACCCGGATCACCGGCACCTCGCCCGTGCTGATCCTCTCCGACGATCCGACCGCGTCGACCAAGATCGACAACTTTCGCCGGTCGGCCGACCGGTGGATGGTGGCGGTACGGATGGTCAGTGAGGGCGTGGACGTGCCTCGCCTGGCGGTCGGGGTCTATGCGACCTCGGCGTCAACCCCGCTGTTCTTCGCCCAGGCCGTCGGGCGGTTCGTTCGGGGCCGCGGTCGCGGGGAGACGGCATCGGTCTTCCTCCCGAGCGTGCCGTCCCTGCTGGCGCTGGCTGGCGAGATGGAGGTCCAGCGGGACCACGCCCTGGAGAAGTCCCCGCGCGATCCGGACGCCTTCGACGACGACGCGCTGCGGGACGCCAACCGGCGCAAGGATATCCCCGACAAACCGGACACCTTGTTCACGGCGTTGGGATCCTCGGCCCATCTCGACCGAGTGATCTTCGATGGCGGTGAGTTCGGCACTCCGGCGGCCCCCGGGTCCATCGAGGAGGAGGACTTCCTGGGCCTGCCGGGCCTGCTGGAGCCCGATCAGGTCGCGGTTCTGCTGCGCCAGCGGGAGGCCGCCCAGCAGGCCGCCACGCGCCGTGCCGCCGCCCGTGCCGCGGATTCGCCGGCCGTCCCGCTGGCCCGCGAGGGCGTGCAGCCGGCGGCCGAGGCGGCCACCCGGCCCGTGCACGAGGTGATCGGCGAGCTGCGCAAGGAGCTGAACCGGCTTGTCGGCGCACACTTCCACCGCACGGGCAAACCGCACGGGATGATCCACGCCGAGCTGCGCCGGACCTGTGGCGGTCCGCCGAGCGGCCAGGCCACCGCAGCGCAGCTCCAAGCCCGCATCGACACCATCCGTCGCTGGGCCGGTTGACCGGCGGGTCAGCTGCCCTGGGTGATCGTGATCGAAAGAATCTTCGGTTTGCTCGCCGGGGCACCGTCGGAGCCGCCGCCCTCGACGCCGGGCCCGGTGAGCTTGTCGAGCACGCCGAGTCCCTTGGTGATCTTCCCGAAGACGGTGTAATTGCCGGCGAGCGCCGCCGCGCCCTGCGGGGTCGGGTTCTGGTAGTTGATGAAGAACTGACTGCCGTTGCTGTCCGGCAGTTGGCTGTGCGCCATCGCCAGCACGCCTCGGTCGTAGGTCACGCCCTGGGTGTTCTCGTTGGCGTACCCGTACCCCGGGCCGCCGTTGCCGGTTCCGGTGGGATCGCCGCACTGCAGGACTGAGATGCCTGCGTCGGATCCCCCGGTCTGGCGGTGGCACGCGGTGCCGTCGAAGTACCTGGCGTCGGCGAGCGTGCGCAGGGCGTGCACCGTGCATGGTGCCTTCTGGGCGTCCAAGGCGGCCGTGATGGTGCCGGCGTCGGTGATGATCACCATTGTCGCCGGGGACGTGCCGACGGTGGCCGCAGCCGCCGGCAGGGTGGCGCCGCGGGCCGGGGCCTCCCCGTTGGAGGTGTAGGTGCACTGCCCGACCTTGCTGCTCTGACGGGGGGCGGCCGATGGTGCCGGCTTGGTCGCGGTGGGTGCAGTCGCGGTGGGTGCAGTCACAGTGGGTGTCGTCGCGGCACCGGCGGCGGCCACGTCGGGCTGGTCGTCCTTGCCGGTGAGCAGGATCGCGGCGATCGTCGATGCCGCGACGACGATCGCGATGAATCCGGCGACGATCGCAAGCCGCTGCTGACGGCGGCGATGGGCGAGCCGGCGCCGCTGCGCCTGCCGGGCCGCCCGGGCCTCGGCGAGCTTGCGTTGACGTCGCTCCTTCGAACTGGCCACCGTCGCCGGCCTCCCTCGCTTCTGATGTGGTCTGCTGGTTCTGGTGTGGTCTGGTTCTGGTGTGGTCTGTGCACCGTAACCGGTGAGCGGCGGATCGCCCCGCATGGTGCCTGCCGGGGCGGGTGCCCGCCGGGCCGGGAGCGGACCGGTGCGCGGGCCGGACGGCTGGTAGCGTTACCGCAAAGCACAATGCGGTACCGATCAGAGGCTGACGCGATTCCATGCTCGATAAGCGCTTTATCCGGGAGAATCCGCAGGCCGTGAAAGACGCGGTCGCGGCCAAAGGCATTGATCTGGATGTCGATGAACTGCTGCAGCTCGACCGGGACAATCGCAAACTGCAGTTCGAGGTGGACGAGGCGCAGGCTCGGCGTAAGAGCTTCGCGAAGCAGTTCGCCGGGGCCGACGCAGCCCGGCGGGCCGAGCTGCGGGCCGAGCACGAGGCGTTCGACCGCCAGCTGAAGGACCTGCGCGAGCAGCTGGCCCGGACCGGGGGCCGGCTGTCCGAGCTGATGCTGCTGGTACCGGGCATCCCGTGGTCGGGTGCGCCGGTGGGAGCCGACGAGTCGGCCAACGTGGTGTTGCGGACCGTCGGCGAGCCGCCGGAGTTCGACTTCACCCCGCTCGACCACACGGCATTGGCCGAGAAACGAGGGTGGGCGGAGTTCGCCCGGGCCCGGCGGGTTGCGGGGGAGCGGGCGTACGCCCTCGCCGGTGACATGGTCATGCTGGAGCGCGCGGTGCATTCCTATGCGCTCGATCTGCTGCGCGGGCTGGACTTCACCCCCGTGTCGGTGCCCGCCCTGGTCCGGGAGGAGCCGCTCGTCGGCACCGGGATGCTACCCAAGGCCCGCGAGGAGATCTATGCGATCCCCGCCGACGACCTTTACCTGGCGGGGACTGCCGAGGTGGCTCTTGTCGGCCTGCATGCCGGGGAGATTCTCGATGTGGGCCGCCTGCCGATCCGCTACGCCGGCATCTCGCCGTGCTTTCGCCGGGAGATCGGCAGCGCCAGCCGGGACGTCCGCGGTCTGCTGCGCGTCCACCAGTTCGAGAAGGTCGAACAGTTTGTGCTGTGCGCCGCTGACGAGGCCGAGTCGGCCCGCTGGCATGCCGAGTTGCTGGCCACTGCCGAGCGGATCCTGTCCGACCTCGGGCTGTGTTACGAGGTCGTCGAATGCGCCACCGGGGACATGGGCGTCGGCAAGTTCCGGATGAACGACATCAACACCTGGTTCCCCTCGCTCGGTCGATTCCGCGAGACGCACAGCTGCTCGACGCTGCACGACTGGCAGGCGCGCCGGGCGAACCTGCGCTACCGCGACACCGACGGCACCGTGCGTTTCGCGCACACGCTCAACAACACCGCCGTAGCGACCCCACGGCTGCTGGCGGCGTTGCTGGAGAACTTCCAGACCGCCGACGGCGAGGTACGCGTTCCCAAAGTGCTGCGGCCCTACCTGGGGGGCCGTGAGCTGATCTGAGGCATCCCGTGGCCCTGGCCGTGACGCGCCCGGACGGCCCGGACCAGGGCGGGTCCGGCGACCGCCAGCCGGCGTGGGAGCCCGACTGACACGCGGCGTTCGAGCACCCGGTAGTCGGCGCGCTCGACCTCGTCGAGGATGCCCCGGTAGAGGACGAACGCCGTCCGCAGGCAGTCGCGTGAGGTTGGGTGCAGCAGGCGGATGCCGGGCTCGGCGGCGCGGAACAGCTCCCGCGCCCGGCTGATCTCGAAGGCCAGCAGGCGGCGGACCGGCCCGTCAACGACGCCGGCGGCCAGCTGCTCCCGGGTGACCCCGAACAGGTCCAGCGAAGCCCGGGGCAGATAGACGCGGCCGCGCCGCAGATCCTCGCCGACGTCGCGGATGAAGTTGGCGAGCTGGAAGGCCATCCCCAGGTCGCGGGCATAGGGCAGGGCGCTGTCGTCCACTGGCTCGAGGATCGGCACCATCTGCAGGCCGATCACCGCGGCCGATCCGTGCATGTAGACGGTCAGCTCGTCCCAGGTCGCGTACTCCGTCACGGTGAGGTCCATCGCCATCGAGGCCAGGAACGCCGCGAAATGGTCCGAATCGATCTTGAAGCGGTGAATGGTGTCGACCACCGCGGGCAGCACCGAGACCTCCGCGCGGTGCCGGTCCCTCCCGGTGCCGGGCATCTCGGTGCCGGCCATCTCGGTGCCGACGTCAACGGCGGGTGTCCCCGCCCGTAGCGCCGCAAGGAACCGGCCGCCCCACTCGTGCAGCCAGCGCGCCCGCTCGGCCTCGGTCAGCGTGGAGTCGAGATCGTCGACGATCTCGTCCGCGTAGCGGGCGAAGCCGTACAGCGCGTGGACGTGGGGCCGCTTCCACCCTGGCAGCAGCAGGGTGGCCAGGTAGTACGTGCGGCCGTGGGCGGCATTGAGCGCCCGGGCCCGCGCGTAGGAGGAACGTAGTCGAGGATCGATGATTCCGGCCGCGTCGAGCTCCCCCACGTTAGTCAGCGTAGCCACCCAGCGAGGCGGATAGCGACGGCTCCCGCCCGATCGGGGTCGGCCTGCCCCGGTGAGTCCGGTTGACCCCTTCATCGGCGTCGATCCCCTCAGGGAAGCCGGGACGCGAACGCCAGGGACGTCGCCGCCGCGGCGAATCCCAGCCCCAGGGACAGCCCGAGGAACCAGGTGGTGACCTCCCGGTATTCGGTCCGGTAGCCGATCGAGCTACCGAGCCCCCAGTAGACCGAACGCAGTTCGTCGCCGGAGGTGGCCCGATGGTACGAGCCGCCGGTCTGCTCCGCGATGTCACGGAGCGCCTGTTCGTTGACCGGCACCGGCACCTCCTGACCGCCGACGTCGAGCGTTCCGTCGGCGGTGCCGTAGGCGATGGTGTCCACCGGGATACGGGCTTGCCGCGCCGCCTCGATCGCCTGGTTGTTCGGCCGCCCACGGGTGGTCTCCCCGTCGGAGAGCAGCACGATGGCGGCCGGAGGCGCGCTCTGCCCCGTGCCGGAGAACCGTTTGCCGGCGGTGGTGATCGCCTGGAGCGAGGCGAAGATTCCTTCGCCGACGGCGGTCGCGGGACCGAGCTGCAGGCCGCGGATGCCGGCGCGGACCGACTCGCGATCGGCGGACGCGGGTACCAGGACCGTCGCGCTGCCGGCGAACGAGACCAGCCCGAGGTTGATACGGGGAGGGAGCTGGTCGACGAATGCCGAGGCGCCCTGCTTGGCGGCCGCCAGCCGGGTCGGGGCGATGTCCGTGGCCGCCATCGAGTTGGAGACGTCGATCGCCAGGATGATCGTCGCGCGTTCCCGGGGAACCCGCTCGGCCCGCGCCGGTCGCGCCAGGGAGAACACCAACCCGGCGAGGGCGAGCAGCAGCAGCGCCGCCGGGACGTGACGGCGCCACCACTGCGGTCGGCGGGGAAGCACCGAGGACAGCAGCGACGTCGACGACAGCCGGGCGGCATACACCCGCCGCCGCGCCGAGACCACGACATAGGAGATCAGCAACGCGCCGACCCCCAGGTACAGCCACAGCCAGTGCCCGGCCAGGAAGCTCACCGGCTGCCTGCCCGACTGGTGGCGGGCGCCGCCGTGCCACCCTGGTCGGTCCGACCCACGGGCGGGCGGCGGCCGGCTCCCCGGCCGCGCCGGTTCGCCGAGGCGAACCGGACGATGTCGACCAGCCAGTCCGAGTCGGTGCGCAGGACCAGATGGTCGGCGCCGACCCGGCGCAACGCCAGCGAGACCGCGCTGCGGTGGGCGACGGCGGCCGCGGCGTAACGTTCCCGCAACCGCCGCGACGACGTCGGGACCTCGACGAACGCCCCCGTCTCGGCGTCGACGACGGGCAGCAGCCCGACCGGCGGCAGGGTCAGCTCGAGCGGGTCGACGATCTCGATGGCGAGCACCTGATGCCGCGCCGCGAGCACCCGCAGCGGCCGTTCCCAGCGCAGGTCGGTGGACAGGAAGTCGGAGACGACGACCGCGAGCCCCCGGCGGCGCGGCGGGCGCAGCAGGCCCTCCACCGCCGCGGCGAGGTCGGTGGCCGCCGCCGGATCGGGCCGGCGGCGGGGCCGGTCGTGCGCGCCGCGAGGCGCGGTGATGAGCGTGTGCAGCAGCGCCCGCAGCCCGTCCCGGCCGGGCCGGGCCGGGATCGCCCGTGGACCGGTCTGGGTCAGCGCGATCGCGCCCATCCGGTTGCCGGTGCGGGCGGTCAGGAAGCCGACCGCGGCCGTGGCGGCAATCGCCAGATCACGCTTCTGCCAGGTACCGGTGCCGAACTCGGTGCTGGCGGTGAGGTCCACCAGCGCCCAGGTCTCGAGCTCCCGGTCGGCGATGAGATCGTGGACGTGGGGGACGGTGGTCCGGGCCGTGACGGCCCAGTCCATCCGGCGCACGTCGTCACCGACGGCGTACTCGCGGCTCTCGGCCTTCTCGCTGCCCTGACCGGGCAGCAGCCCGAGATGATCGCCGAGGAGCATGCCGTCGAGACGGCGGAGCACGGTCAGTTCGAGCCGGCGCAGGGTCCGCTCCACCGCCGGATCGGTCGCCGACACGGAGCCGGCCCGGAGCCGGTCCGCGGGGTCCGTCATCCGGACGCACCCTGGTCGAGGTATTCCGGGAAGCCCGAACGCGGGTTCGTCCCCCACCCGCCGGCATGCGGACCGGTGGGGTAATGGGGGCCCTGCTGGCGGGGCGCCACCTGAGGCTGCGGGACCACGCCCAGGATCCGGGCGGCGATCGCGTCCGCGGTCAGCCCCTCGGCCAGCGCCTCGTACGAGAGCACCAGGCGGTGGGGCAGGACGTCCAGGGCGACCGCGGCGACGTCGTCGGGTACGACGTAGTCGCGCCCGCGCAGCAGGCCGAGCGCGCGGGCCGCCGCGACCAGTCCGAGCGAGGCGCGCGGCGAGGCTCCGTAGGCCAGGTGGCCCTCGAGTTCGGGTAGACCCGCCTCGCCGGGGGACCGGGTGGCGAGCACCAGCCGGACGGCGAACTCGATGATGGCGTGATGGACGAACACCTCGTCGGCCCGGGTCTGCAGCCGGGTCAGCGCCTGCGGGGTCAGGACCCGCTCGGGGAGCGGTGGCGAGGTGCCCATCCGCCGGACGATCTCGAGCTCCTCCGCCGGGTTCGGGTAGGGGACGTTGACCTTCATCAGGAACCGGTCCCGCTGCGCCTCCGGTAGCGGGTAGACACCCTCGGATTCGATCGGGTTCTGGGTGGCCAGTACCAGGAACGGCTCGGGAAGCCGGTGGGTGACCCCGCCGAGCGAGACCTGCTTCTCCGACATCACCTCCAGCAGCGCCGACTGCACCTTCGCGGGTGCCCGGTTGATCTCGTCGGCGAGCACGAAGTTCGCGAAGACCGGGCCGAGCTCGACGTCGAACGCCTCCTGACTCGCCCGGTAGATGCGGGCACCGACGATGTCGGAGGGCACGAGGTCGTTGGTGAACTGGATGCGGACAAACGAACCGCCGACGACGGTCGCGAGGGTCTGCACGGCCAGCGTCTTCGCGACCCCGGGCACGCCCTCCAGCAGGCAGTGGCCCCGGGCGAGCAGGGCGACGAGCATGCGTTCGACCATCCGGTCCTGTCCGACGATCACTTTTTTGATCTCGAACAGGGCGCGTTCGAGCAGCGCCGCGTCCGACGTGGTGTCCGGTACGGCGAGGCCGGCCGGGCTGTGCCCTTCGTCCATGGCAGCATTGTCCCAGCCGCATCGTGGAACAGGGTGCCAAAGGACTCGGCACGGCCTGGCCGGAAGCCTCATCTAAGCCGCTCTTCAGCAACTTCTCGGCGGTGGGAAATGTTCGGGGCACCGGGGTGCCGGGGTGCGTCACGGGTCAGCACAGGGCGCGGGAACGGTAACCCCGGTCAGCGCCGAGGATCCGCTCCGCGGCCAGCCGGCCGGAAATGAGGACCATCGGGACCCCGACGCCGGGCCGGGTGCCGCTGCCGGCGAACACGACGTTCGCGAGGCCCGGGGCCAGGTTCGAGGGGCGGAACGGACCGGTCTGGCGAAAGGTGTGGGCCGCCGCGAACGGGGCGCCCGCCGCCATCCCGCGGGCCCGCCAGTCGGCGGGCGTGGTCACCTGCTCCACCTCGATGGCGTCGCCGAAGCCTCGATAGCCGTGGCGTTCGCAGGTGGCGACCACCTCGTCGCGGTAGCGCGAGCGCAGCACCGACCAGTCGAGCGGGGCGGTGAGGTTGGGTGTGGGGAAGAGCACGCAGTACGTGTGGCCGCCGGCCGAGGCCATCGCGGGTTCAGTGCGTGAGGGGGTGGTGACGAGGAAGGACGGGTCGCTCATCAGCTCGCCGCGATTGATGATCTCGCGGAAGGTCGACCGCCAGGCCCGGCCGAAGTGGATGGTGTGATGCGCGGTGTGCGGGTACTCCACGCGCGCCCCAGCCAGCAGGAGGAAGCACGAGGGCGAGTACCGCAGGCGGCGCAGGCGGGCCGGCGCCGTCGAGGGAGGCAGCAGTTCGGTGTAGGCGATCGGCAGGTCGGGGTTGAGTACCACCACGTCGGCGCCGATGCGCTCCCCCGCCGCGGTGTGCACCGCGACCGCCCGGCCACCCCGCACCTCCACCCGCGTCACCGTGGTCTCGTAGCGCAGGGTGGCACCGTGCTTGGCCGCGGCGCCGGCCAGCGCCTCGGCGACGGCGTGCATGCCGCCGGCCGGGTGGTAGACCCCGGCGACGCAGTCCATGTAGGAGATGACGGCATAGAGGGCCAGTGCGTCGTGCGGGGCGAGCCCGGCGTACATCGCCTGGAAGGAGAACATCCGCCGGGTCCGCGGGTCCCGTAGATGGCGGCCGACGACGGTGTCGAGCCGGCGGAAGCCGCCGATGGCGGCCAGCCGGGCGAGCTGCGGGCGCAGCAACGACAGTGGGGAGTCGACCTGCGCGTCGATGAAGTGGCGCAGCTGGGTGCGGAACATTGCAGTGACGATTCCGACGAACCGCTCGAAGCCGGCCGCCTCCGCCGGGCCGCACAGCGCCCGGATCTCCTGTGCGGTGTCGGCGGGGTCGGCGCGGATGTCCAGCGACGAACCGTCGGCGAAGAACCCCCGGTACATCGGGTCGAGCCGGGTCAGCGACAGCCAGCGGTCGAGATCCTCCCCGACACAGTCCAGGGCGTCGGCAATCAGCTCGGGCATGGTCAGGACGGTCGGTCCGGTGTCGAAACGATAGTCGCCCAGTGCGAGCAGGCCGGCCCGACCGCCGGGGGTCGCATCCCGCTCGAGCACCGTCACCCGCCGGCCGGCTCCGACCAGGCGCAGCGCGACCGACAGACCGGCGAGACCGGCCCCGACGATGACGACGTGATCCGTCGCTCCGGTCACCGTGCGCACCTGCCACCTGCTTCCTGGTCGATGGACTTCCTGGTCGATGGTGCGGTTACCCGATGTAGTCGGTTGCTCAATGTGATCGTGAAGTCGCTGCCATGGCGAGTTCCGTCAGGGCGGCGAGGGTTGTGACGTCCAGATCCGCCCGTCGGGCCGCCTCGACCGCCGTGGCGGTCCGGGCGGCGATCCGTTCCTCGGCGGCGGCCACCGCTCCGCTTGCGGCGATGATGTCGCGGGCCTCGGCGACCCGGGCGGCGCGGGCCGCGGGGTTCTCGGTGGGCCCGAATCCCGGGGAGCATCCGGGTCCCCCGGAATACCCGGAATACCCGGGATTCTCGGGCTGTCCCGCATCCTCAGAGTGCCCGGCGCGCCGGACCGGCGGGGAGATCAGCGCGCGCAGCCGGGCCGCCGCGGCCGGCTGCGCGCGGGTCAACGCGAGCGCCAGCAGGCCAGTGGGCCGCCCGTCACGCAGATCCTCCCCGGTGGGTTTTCCCGTCACCGCCGGATCGCCGAACACGCCCAGGAGGTCATCGCGGAGCTGGAACGCCTCGCCGAGCGGCAGGCCGAACGCCGCATAGGCCGCCAACAGGTCCGGCGGCGCGCCCGCGAGCAGACCGCCGAGCTGCAGGGGACGGACCACCGTGTAACCGGCGGTCTTGTACCGGGCGATGCGGACCGCCCGCCCGGGATCGAGGCCGCCGTGCGGACCGGCCTCGGCCTGGCCGACGAGGTCGAGGTACTGCCCCGCCATCAGCTCGCTGCGCATCCGCCCGTAGGTGGGCCAGGCCCGGACCAACGCCTCGGGTGGCATCCTGCTGGCCGCGAGCAGTTCGTCGGCCCAGGCCAGGAACAGATCGCCGAGCAGGATCGCGGCCGAGCGGCCGAAGTCGGCGGGCTCACCCTGCCAGCCGGCGGTCCGGTGGACCCGGGAGAAGCGCCGGTGCGCGGCCGGCCTGCCGCGCCGTGTGTCGGAGGCGTCCATGACGTCGTCGTGGATCAGCGCGCAGGCGTGCAGCAGCTCGATGGCGGCGGCGGTCACAATCTCGTCGCAGTCCGGGCCGCCCGCGCCCCGCCACCCCCAGTAGCAGAAGGCGGGACGCAACCGCTTGCCCTCCGCCAGCAGGAATTCGGTGGCGATACGGACGAACGGGATCAGATCGTCGTCGATTCCGCGCAGGAGCGCTCCGCGCGAACCGGTGAAGCGCCGCAACACGGCGGAGACCCGCCCGCGCACATCCACCGTGGTGTGGTCCGGCACCGTGGTGTGGCCGGGGATTGGCCGGCGTCCTGGGTACCGTGCGGTGTGCCCGTGTTCGACACCGCCGTCGTCGTGGTCGCCGTTCTGCTGGTCGCCGCCGCACTGGGCGGATGGACCCTGTTGCGGCTGCCACCCGCGGAGCTGACTCACACTGTCGACGGTATCGACGCCGTGGAGATCCTGGTGGCCGCCGGCCGCGTCGAGATCTCCGGGCGGGACCGCGAGGACGTGCACGTCGCGCTGACCGTGCGGCGTCGTCCCGGTCGGTCCGTGCCCGCGCTCACGAGGGCCGGGAGCACGCTGCGGATCGACGGCCGGGCCAGCGACGTGCGGGTCAGGCTGACCGTGCCGCCACGGGTCCGGGTGCGGGCCGAGGTGCTCGCCGGCGAAATCACGCTGTGGGGGGTCGGCGGTGAACTGTCCCTGGTCACCCGCGATGGCACCATCGCCGGGCGGGAGCTCACGCGCGGTCCGGTCGCCGCGCGCAGCCGGGACGGCGACGTCAACCTGCACTTCAGCGAACCGCCGGACGGTGTGCGGGCGCAGAGCGAGACGGGCATGGTCACCGTCATGCTGCCCGACGGCGAGTACGGGGTGGAGGTGGAGACCGCCGATCCCGGGGCGGCCGACGTGGAGCTGACCCCGTCGGCGCACGCGGCGTGCCAGGTGGTGGCGCGCAGCGTGTCCGGGCGGGTACGGGTCGGTCTCGCCGCGCCGCTGGGACCCTTGTCCATCTGACGCCTCTTGTCCATCTACCGCCCATCTGGGTTGTCCCAGCTGGTCCCGCCCAACGAGCCCTTTTCAGCCGGGTTGCTCACCCACGTTGGTGGAATCGACGGATCATGACTCTCGCGTGATCACGTTGGGGATTCGTGGGATCACGCCGGGGAAATGTTGCTGCCCGCTGTCGGGGCCTGATCGGTCGTGTTTCCGATCGGGGGTCCGTCTTCGATCGTGGCCACGCTCGGTCTACCCTCGTGCCATGGCGGCGGTCCGGAGTCTGAGCACGCAACCCACGACGATGGGCGAGTACCTCGCCACCGGTCGTGCGTCCTTTTCCTTCGAGTTCTTTCCGCCGAAGACGCCGGACGGCGAGCGGCAGTTGTGGACGGCCCTGCGCCAGATCGAGGCGCTGCATCCCTCGTTCGTCTCGGTGACGTACGGGGCGGGCGGGTCGACGCGCGAGGGCACGATCCGGATGACCGAGCGGATCGCCACCGACACCACCCTCACGCCGATCGCCCATCTCACCGCGGTCAACCACTCCGTCGCCGAGCTGCGCCGGGTCATCGGCAACTACGCCGGCGTCGGGGTGCGCAACGTCCTGGCCCTGCGCGGCGACCCGCCAGGGGATCCGCAGGGCACCTGGACTGCCCATCCAGCGGGCCTGCGGCACGCGGACGAACTCGTGCGCCTGGTGAGGTCGGTCGGCGGCTTCTGCGTCGGCGTGGCAGCCTTCCCCGACAAGCACCCACGATCGGTCGACTTCGACAGCGACGCGCGCTACCTGGTGGGCAAGTTCGACGCCGGCGCGGACTACGCCATCACCCAGTTCTTCTTCGGCGCTGACGACTATTTCCGTCTCGTCGACCGGGTCCGCCGGCTGGGCTGCGACAAGCCGATCATTCCTGGGATCATGCCGGTGACGAACGTCGCGCAGATCGTCCGGATGGCGCAGCTGTCCGGTGCGGCCTTCCCGCCGGCGCTGGCCTCCCGGTTGCAGGCCGTCGCCGACGACCCGGCGGCCGTGCGGGCGATCGGGGTCGAGGTGGCGACCGAGTTGTCCCGTCGCCTGCTGGACGGCGGTGCACCGGGCCTGCACTTCATCACCCTCAACCGCTCCAGCGCCACCCGGGAGATCTACCAGGCGGTCCGATAGCCGGCCGCGGTCCGCTGGGTGGCCGGTCCGCGGGGTGTCCCGGTGGCGCATGACGGGTGGGCCGCTCGCCCGACCCGTCCGCGCTCATGCCGCCGGGCTGGCATTCAGTCGTGCTCGTCGTAGGCATCGAAGACGCACAGCAGCCATTCGTCGCGGAGCGAATGCTCCCGGACCAGCGCGAACCCGGCCTGGTTGGCGGCGTCCACCACCGCCGTCACCAGGCTGAGATCAAGGGTGTTGAAGATCGGGGTGATCCGTACCGCAAGGATCACCTGGTCGCGATGGGCGGAGAAGACCGCCCGCGGGTCGAGGTCCTCAAGGGTCTCCACTACGCCGCCTACCTGTTCGGACACGTCACTCCCGCCACGTCTGGGTGGCACCGCTGTTCTCTCGTGACACCGCTGTTCCTCCGACACCGCGTCTCCCGACCTCGGGCCGGTCCGGTGACCGATCGACGCCTTCGGTTTTGGTCGCCGGCCGGACGCAGGGTGCCGCTACGGCTCGCGGTAGGGGACGACGAGACTCTATGTCCCAGCATGTCCCAGCGCGAGACGGCGTACCGGACGGATGGCGGCGTACCGGGCGGGGCGCTGGCCGTACCGGGCGGAACGGGATGGCGGAACGGGATGGACGACGGGCACGATGGACGACGTGAGCACCCCGCTACCTGGTCGGGACACCTACCTTGCCCAATGGTCGGCCCTGCACGGCGGCTACGACCTGGCGCGCGGGCTATGGCTCGTTCGTGCCTGGTTGACGGTGGTCTACTGGCTGGCCAGGCCGCTCGCCGCCCGCCGGGTGCGCCCGTCGGCGGTGACCGCCGGGGGGCCGTGCTCACCGCCCTCGCGATTCCCCCGGCCGTGGCCGGTGGCCGGTGGCCACTGCTAGGGGCTCTGGTGATCGTGCTCAGTGGCCTGGCCGACAACCTCGACGGAGCGGTGGCGATCCTCACCCGACGCGCGAGCGCCTGGGGATATGTCCTGGACTCCGTCGTGGACCGCTGCGGTGACCTGGCCTACCTGCTGGCCCTGTGGTGTCTCGGCGCACCCGGCGGCCTCGTGATTGCGACAGGCAGCATGCTGGGACTGCTGGAGTACACCCGGGCCCGGGCCGGCAACGCCGGCTTCGACGAGATCGGTGTGGTGACCGTCGGGGAGCGGCCGACCCGGATCATCATCGCCGCGGTTGGCTCGTTCGGAGCGGGTCTGGTACCCGGCCTCGCGAACCTCGCCGCGAGTATCGCGACGACCGCGATGCTGGCGGTCTGCGCCATCGGCCTCCTTCAGCTCACGGCCACGGTCCACGCGGCCCTGACAGCCGGGTCAGGCCGGGCCGATGAGACCGGCGACGATGCCGGCGGAGAGCACGACGAGCGGCAGCCCGCCGCCGGGATGGGTTGACCCACCGACGAGGAACAGGCCGGGTACCCGGGATGCGTTCGGAGGCCGCAGGAAGGCCGCCCGCACGCCGTTCGAGGATCCACCGTAGATGGATCCGCCCACCGTCCCGGTGCGCCGTTCCAGATCCGCCGGGGTGATGGTCTCGTACCAGCGCAACCGGGAGCGGACGTCGAACCCGCGGGCGGCGAGCACATCGAGGATGCGCCGGGCGTAGCCGTCGGTGAGCCCGGGACGGTCCCAGTCCAGGGTGCCTGCGCCGTCGTGGCCGCCCGTGCCGCGATGTGGGGGCGCGTTCACCAGGATGAACCACGCCTCGCAGCCTGGCGGCGCGCAGGCCGGGTCGGCGGGCGCGGCAAGATAGATAGTGGGATCGGCCGCCAGCCGGCCCGCGAAGACGGCATCGAACTCGGCGTCGTAGTCGGCGGGGAAGGTGACCGTGTGATGCCCCAGCCCGGGCGTGCGACCCGTCAGGGCCAGCAGCAGCACGAAGCCGGACATCGACGGTACCGTCCGCCGCAGCCGCCGGCGGCCGACCCGATCGTTCACCAGCCGGCCGTAGAGCGCCGCCGCGTCGGCGTTCGCGACGACGACGTCCGCGGGCAGCCGGATACCGTCGGCGAGACGGACCCCGTCGACCCGGCCGCCGGGGGTCCGGGTCACCGCCAGCACCGGCGCGTCGAGCAGGATCCGGACGCCGCGTTCCTCGGCGCGGCGGGTGAGCGCATCCCCGAGGCGGCGCAGGCCGCCCGCGACGTACCAGCCCCCGAAGCGCCGTTCCGCGTGGATCACCGACACCAGAGCGGCGGGGGCGTGCCGGGGATCGGACCCGGAGTAGGTGGCATAGCGGTCCAGGATCATCCGCAGCCGGGGATCACGCAGGTAGCGCAGGCCCAGCCGGCGCAGGCTCCGGCCGGGCGCGATCGCGGCGATGTCACCGGGTGCGGACCAGGCGAGCCGAATCAGCCCGGTCGCCGACACGGGACTGGACAGGAACGGTCCTTCGGCGGCGTCGAAGACCCGGCAGGCCCGGTCGGCGAGCCGCCGCCAGTCCTCGCCCGACCCGGGGGCGATCCGATCGTCCAGTTCGGCCACGAACGCGTCGTCGTCGGCATGTGCGGTGAGCGTCGTGCCGTCGGCGAACCGGTAGGACGCGATCGGGTCCAGCCGACGCAGCTCCACCTCGCCGCGCAACGGCCCGCCGGTCGCGGTAAACAGGTCCTCGAACACGCCGGGCATGGTCAGCAGGGACGGACCGGTGTCGAAGCCGAACCCGTCGCGCTCGTACCAGCCGAGCTTGCCTCGCGGTCCGCGACGACTGCTCGCAGAGCGTCACGTCATGCCCGGTGGCGGCGAGCCGGGCCGCGGCTGCCAGCCCGCCCACACCGGCGCCGATCACCACAACACGGGCCATGCGACGACTGTACGAGCTGCTCCTTCCCGGTTATCCACGAGGAAGGAAACGGGCATCGAAGCCTCGGGAAGAAGAAGGAAGCCGCCGGAAGGGTAAGGGAAGCTCCTGGTGCGGGGTGCGGGGTGCGG
>NZ_CDXDOS010000005.1:29221-49787 GCF_978021245.1 Frankia sp. CoBUL1 | reverse complement strand
AGTCAACCTCGGCGCATTGGCCGGTGGCCTCGCCACGCTGTTCGGGTGACCTTCGCGTTCGGGTGACCTCCGCGCGGAACCTGGAACTGTCGGACTCGGGTGCCACACTGGCGCCATGTGCGGTCGGTACACCCAGAAGCTGAAGACCGACGACCTCGCCGCGGCGATGTCCGCTCGCGACGAGACTGCCGGCGGGGTGACGGAGAACTACAACGTGGCGCCCACCTCGGCGATGCCGATCGTCATCGCCGAGCCGCGTGAGCTCCCGGACGGCGCTCTTCGGGGTGAGGCGCGCCTCACCCCGGCCGGCCGGCACCCGGCCGGGAAGCCGCCGGCTGCCGCCCGGACCGAGCGGGTCCTTCGCCTCGCGACCTGGGGGTTGGTGCCGTCCTGGGCCAAGGAGCGGACGATCGGGGCAAAGATGATCAATGCGTGGTCGGAGACGGCGGCGACCAAGCCGGCGTTCCGATCGGCCTTCGCCGCACGGCGCTGCCTCGTCCCGGCGACCGGTTTCTACGAGTGGTTTCATCCGGGTGGTGGCTCGCGGCGGGGGCAACCCTTCTACATCCGTCCCGCGGGCCATCCCGCGACCGGCGGGATCTTCGCGTTCGCGGGTCTCTACGAGGTCCGGCGCCGGGGTGAGGCCCCGCTGGTGACCTTCACGATCCTCACGACCGGGGCCGCCGCGGGGCTGGAGTTCCTGCACGACCGCTCGCCGGTGATCCTGCCCGAGGCTGCCTGGGATCGCTGGATGGATCCCTCGGTCCGCGATCCCGCCGCGTTCGCCTCGCTGCTGCGGCCGGCTCCGGCCGGGGTGGTCGCGGCGCATCCGGTCGCGGCCGAGGTGGGCAGTGTCCGGAACAAGGGTCGTCATCTCATCGATCCCGTCGAGATCGATCCGGTGGTCGCCGCGGCCGTCGCGCAGGCGGGCGGGCGGACGGCTCTCGCAGTGGACCCGGAGCGGTCCGGTGGTTCCGTCGGCGGTGGTACCGGTCCGTCCGCGCGGGCGGGCGGCACCGTCGATCTGTCGTCGTTCGGCATCGACCCGGTCCATGACCCGGTCGATACCCCCGTCAATGCCCCGGGCAAAGGCACCGCCGCGGGGCCGGGAGGCGGGTGACTCGGCGGGCGCGCTCGGCAATCGCGGGTTAATCCGCCGGAAATCCGGAGAACGGATGGTCGCCGGAGGTCAGGAGTGACCGTGCGGGCGAAGCGCGAGCCCGAGCGCGATCTCGGTGACACCGGTGACGATCAGTTGGATCCCGAAGATCACCGCTAGTACCATGATCGTCTTTCCCGGCCAGGTCAGCGCCAGCACGCCGAGGACGACACTGAGCGCGGCCAGGGCGAGCGGACCGGCGATGCCGCGGCCGGTCCCGCGCGAGGATCTGCTCGCCCAGGTCACCAGGGCCCGGACGACCCCGGTGATGATCAGTATCGCGCCGACGAGCAGCGCGACGACTCGGAGGGTGACTCCCGGCCACAGCAGCACGATGACGCCGCCGAGCGCAAGCATGATCCCGAACAGGGCGGTCCCCGCAGTGTTCTCCGACCGGACCGCGGCGATCGTCTCGCTGATACCGGAGAGCACGAGTGCCACCCCGGCGAGGACCGCCAGCGTGCGGGCTGTCGCGAAGGGGTTCGTGATCAGCAGAAGTCCCAGCACGGTGACCGCCGCACCGAGCAGGAGCAACGCCGGCCACAGCGCGCTGGGGGCTTGCTGACGTCGGTGCTGCCGGTAGATCGTGGCCATCGAGGCACCTCCCCGGGTCGGGGCTCCGCCCGGATACGCGCGGGCCGCTCTCGCCAGAAGGTCTCTACCCGGTTCCGGTGAGTCGCTACCGCGACTCACTCTCCCGGCCGACCGCCACGCCGTGATCAGCTGTCGGAGATGCTGATCGCCTCGGTCGGGCAGGAGTCAACAGCCTCTTGGATGTCGTCCCACCTGGCGTCGTCGGGTTCCTCGTCGAGGAGGTAGAGGAAGCCGTCGTCGCGGATCTCGAACACGTTCGGGACGAGACGGACACAGGTTCCGCTGCTCGCGCAGCGGTCGTAGTCGACAGTCACGCGCATCGGCGCACCTCCCAGTGGTGCTCCCACAAATCAGTGTCGAGCGGACCTTACCGCCGAGCCCGTGGCTGCGACAGAACCGGGACCCCGGCAGGCCACTGGGCGGGGGCTGTGGACGACGGGCGGCTGTCCACAGGACGGCGGCGAGCGGAGCGGGAGCCGCCGTGATCGATCTACGGTCCAGCCATGGTCGAATCCACCCCTGGTCCCGGGTACCCGCTGTCGGCCCCGTCGCCGCGCTTTCCCGTCCACGCATTTCCGCCTGAAACGTCCGTTTCGTCGCGATGGCCATCGCTGGACCTGCTGCCGTCGGACGACGCCACCGTGCCGTTGCGTCCGCCGGACCCCCCAGTAGACGGCTCAGCTGGTGGATCCCGCCGCGTTCGTGACGCCACGTTCACCGAGGACGAGCAGGAGATCGGTGGCGACGAGTCCGACCTGTTCGGGATTCGCGAGGGCGTGTTCCTTGATGAGGACCGGGCCGCCGGCGGATGGGCCGCGGACGAGCTCGCGGCGGACGGGGCCGATCTTGGCCGGCCGGTCGTCGGCCGAACGGATCGGCGCCGTCCGGTCCACCCCCGTGCGGGGCGCGAGATGGACGATGGCGAGGACGAGGGCGGCCGGGGACCTGATCGCGGGCCATCGGCCGGCCGGACGGCGCCGGGAGTTCCACGGGGCGATCTGGTCGGCGTCATCCGCAGGCGGCTTCCGGCTGCGCTGCATGGCATCGTGGTGGCGCCGGCCGCCCGGGCCGCCCTCGTTCTCGCGTTGGTCGCCCTCGCCGCCGCGCTCATGACCGCCTGGTTCTCCTGGCAGCACCGCCCGGTGCCGCTTGCATCCTCCGAGGTCGGTACCCCCCGGACGGGGGAGTCGGCGGCGGCTGGCAACGCCTGGTCGGACCACTCGGACCACGGGGCCACCTCCGCCACGGATACGAGCGTGACTTCGGCACCGACGGCCAGGGCCGCCCGCACCGGGGCGAGCGGCGAGGTGGTGGTCGACGTCGCCGGCCGGGTGGCCCGGCCGGGGGTCGTCCGGCTCCCGGCGGGCGCGCGCGTGGTGGATGCGATCGAACGCGCTGGGGGAGTGCTCCCGGGCACCGACACGACCGGCCTCGCCCTGGCCCGGTTGCTGGTCGACGGAGAACAGGTCCTCGTCTACGGCAAGCCCGGCCCGGCGCCGCCCGGAACGGCAGCCGGGCAACCCGCGGGTACTGGTCTCGGATCCGCCGGTTCCACTGCGGCGACCGGTCCGATCGACCTGAATGCCGCGACCGCCGAGCAGCTTGACGGTCTGCCCGGGGTGGGGCCCGTGCTGGCTCGCCGCATCGTCGAGTGGCGCACGGCGCACGGGACCTTCCGGTCGCCCGAGCAGCTGGCGGAGGTGACCGGAGTCGGCGACAAGCGGCTGGCCGATCTGCTGCCATTGCTGAAGGTTTGACGTTCCAGTGGTCGACGTCGGGATGGAGACCGGACTCGCGCTGCCGGAACGGCCGTCCGGGGCTTCCCGTCCCATGGACGCCCGGCTGGTGGGCCCGGCGGTCATGGCCTGGGCTGGCGCGGCGGGTGCCGGCACCTGGCCGCCGTCCGTTCCGTTGCTGGGTGCCGCCGGTGCGGTGCTCGTCGCGACTCCGATGTTCCTGCTGGTCCAGGTCCGTCCGCGGGGTGGTCGGCCGACTCGCCCGGGACCGGGCGGCGCTCGGGCCGAGGCGGCTACGGGCGCGTCTCGTCCGTCGCAGCCGCAGCCGCAGCCGCAGCCGCAGCCGCAGCCGCGCAGCGCGCCGCTCACCCGGGGCGTTGGGCGGTGCTCCGGCGGCACTGTCGTCGTGCTCACGGCCCTCGTCTTCCTGGCCGCCGGGTTTCTCGCGGGTGGACTGGCGGCTCGTCCGCGTGACAGCGGCCCGCTCGCCGATCTGGTCCGGCATGGCCGTCCGGTCACCGCCGAGGTCGTCGTCACCGACGATCCCCGCGCCACCTCCTCGTCCACCGCGGTCCGGACGGGAACCGGGCCCGGAGCCGGAGAGGGAAGAGGAGAGGGGGGCGGCGGCGCCGATCGCGTGACCTTCGTGATCTCCGTCCGGGCGGAACGCCTTACCGCGTCACCGGCGGATCTGCGGGTCCGGGCCCCGATGGTCCTGCTTGCGCGGGGCGGCGGCTGGGGTGCTCTGCTGCCCAGCCAGCACCTGGTCGTCTCCGGCAGGCTCGCCGAACCCCGGGTCGGTGACACCGTGGCTGCCGTCCTGTTCGCCGACGGCCCACCGCGGACCCGCGGCGGACCCGCAATGATCCAACGAATCGCCGGGGGGCTGCGGGTCGGGCTGCGTCGAGCCGCTGGGGGATTGCCCGAACCGCGTCGCGGGCTGCTGCCCGGCCTCGTGGTCGGCGACGTCTCCGGGCTCGACGATGCGGTGCGTGCGGACTTCCGCGCCGCCGGAATGTCCCATCTGACGGCCGTGTCCGGTAGCAACGTCGCCATCGTGACGGCCTCGGCGCTCTACCTCATGGGATGGACCGGGCGTGGGTCACGGTCGCGCGCCGCGGTGGGAGCCCTCGCTCTCGTCGGGTTCGTCGTGCTCGCCCGGCCCTCGGCCAGCGTGCTGCGTGTCGGGGCGATGGGTCTGGTCGGCCTGCTCGGGCTCGCCGTTGGCCGTCCCAGGGCGGTGCTGCCCTCCCTGGCGGCGAGCGTGATCGTCCTGATCCTGGCGGATCCCGCGCTCGCCCTCTCGGTCGGCTTCGCGCTGTCCGTCCTCGCCACGGCCGGAATGATCGTTCTCGCGCCGGGCTGGCGGGACGCGCTCGCTCGCCGGCTGCCGGCACGGATCGCCGAGGTGCTCTCCGTCGCGGCCGCCGCCCAGCTGGCGTGCACCCCGGTGTTGGCCTGGACCGGCGGGGGGCTGAGCCTCGTGGCGGTGCCCGCGAACGTCCTGGCCGTGCCCGCCGTCGCACCGGCGACCGTGTTGGGGGTACTGACGCTGGTCGTGGCGGCGGTGTCGCCGTCAGCAGCCGGGCTGCTCGCGCACCTCGCCGATATGCCGTGCTGGTGGCTGGTGACGGTCGCCGGCCGGTGCGCCGACCTTCCTGCCGCGACGCTGCCGTGGCCCACGGGGGTGATGGGAGCGGGCGTGGCCGCCGGTGTCGCCTGGCTCGTGGTGGCGACGCTGCGGCGGCGGGTGCCGCGGCGACTGGTCGCTGCGGCCCTGGTCGGCCTGCTCCTGGCGCGATGCGCCGTCGCCGGGCGGCTGGCGCCGTGGCCGCCGCCCGGCTGGCGCCTGGTCGCCTGCGACATCGGTCAGGGCGACGCCCTCGTGCTGTCGGCGGGACCGGGCACCGCGGTGCTGGTCGACGCCGGCCCCGATCCGGCCCTGCTGACCCGCTGCCTCTCCGACCTCGGCGTGCGACGGATACCGGTGGTCATTCTCAGCCACTTCCACGCTGATCACGTCGAGGGGCTGCCGGCCGTGCTCGGCCGGCTTCCGGTGGGGGAGGTACTCGGCAGTCCGCTGGGGGAACCCGTTCTCCAGCGGCATCGGGTCCAACAGTGGACCCGGCGGGCCGGTGTGCCGCTGCGAACGGCCGTCATCGGCTCCCGGGCACAGGTGGGGGCGGTCTCTTGGACGGTCCTGGCTCCGCGCACCGTGTTGCACGGCACCGAGAGCGATCCCAACAACGCGAGCCTGGTGCTCTCCGCACGGGTGGGGGAGGTGACCATCCTGCTCACCGGGGATGTGGAGCCGCCGGCCCAGCGGGTGTTGACCGGCAGCCCGGAGGATCGGACGGCGCTACGAGCCGACGTGCCCCATCACGGCGCCGCGGATCAGGACGCCACCTTCCTCGCTGCGACCGGGGCCCGATTCGCCCTGATCAGCGTCGGCACCGGGAACAGCTATGGTCATCCCGCGCCGTCCACCCTGCGGACGCTGCGCCGGTCCGGCATGGCCGTCGCCCGGACCGACCGCGACGGCGCGGTGGCGGTGGTCGCCACGGTGGCACCCGCCGGGTCCGCCGAGTCCGGGTCGCTGGCGGGAGCCGCCTCCGGGCCGGGGGCGCGAGTCCGCGTCTCGGTGGTGCTCCGCCGGCCCGGGGGCGGATCGTGACATGCTCACCTGCGTGTCCTCCTCTGCGCTGCCGCCGCTCGTGCTCGTCACCGGCGACGAGGATCTACTCGTCGGTCGAGCGGTGCGCGGGGTTCTCGACGCGGCTCGGGCCCGTGATCCCGATGTCGAGATCGTCGACCGGGCTGCCGGTGAGCTCAGCGAGGCCGATCTGATCGACCTCGGCGCCACCTCGATGTTCGGAGGTGGCCGGGTGATGGTCGTCCGCGGCGCGCAGGACCTCGCCGAGGATCTGCGTGACGCGTTGTTGGAGTACATCGCTTGTCCGCTCGACGACGTCGTGCTCGTCGTCGTCCACAGCGGCGTGGTGAAGAACCGCAAACTCGCGGACGTGCTGAAGACCGCGGGAGCGCGGGTCGTGCCGGCAGCGAAGATCACCAAGCCGCGGGAGCGTCACGATTTCGTCGTCGCCGAGGTGCGGCGTCTCGGCGGCCGGGTCAGCGACGGCGCGGTGCGTGCCCTGCTCGACGCGGTCGGTGGTGATCTGCGTGAGCTCGCCGCCGTTTGCGATCAACTCGTGGCCGACACCGACGGGCTGATCGACGAAGCCGCGGTGGCCCGTTTCCACCGGGGCCGGGCCGAGGCCAGCGGGTTCGCCGTCGCGGACGCGATCATCGGCGGCGACCTGCCGCAGGCGTTGACGCTGCTGCGTCAGTCCCTGGAGGGGGGTACCGCGGCCGTACTGGTCTCCAGTGCCGTTGCCGGTGGTCTGCGTGACCTCGCCCGGGTGGCGTCCGCGGGTCCCGGCTCGAAGTGGGATCTCGCCCGAGCCCTGGGTATGCCGGACTGGAAGGTCGAGAAGGCGCAGCGCTCCGCCCGAGCATGGTCGGACCGGGGTCTCGGCCAGGCCCTGCGGGCGGCCGCCGAGGCCGACGCCGGCGTCAAGGGCGCTGCGGTTGACGCCGGTTACGCCTTGGAGAAACTGTTGCGTGAGGTCGCCGTGGCCAGGTTGGTCGGGCGGGCCCGGGTGGCCGGGAGCCATGGATGACCGACGGTCCGGGGACGGCTGACGGTCCGGGAGCCGGTGCCGGCATCGTCGTGGCTACTCAGCCGGCCGCCGACCCCGAGGCCCCGCCGCCGGGTGGCTGGTTCGGCCTGCGGGTGCTACCGGCGGGCTGGATGCGGGGGCTGCTCATGATCTTGACTGGGCTGGTCACGGTGGTGATCGCACTCGGTGATCTCGCGAGCGCCTGGGTGGTCGGTGTCCTCCCGCTGACCGTCGGCGCGATGGTTGCTTATCACGAAGTGCTTGAGCGACTGATCCGGCCGGACGAGGTCTCGGCGGAACCGGCCCCACAGCAGCCCGGAGCCCGTTCCACGCCGTGCGGCGGGCTCTGACCGGGCGAGAGGCCCGACCAGCGGGTGGGCACGCGGAAAGGCCGGGGCGCCTGCGGCGCCCCGGCTGGAGGAAGACGACTCAGCTGGCGGCCAGGTTGGCGTGCGCGCGAGCCAGTGCCGACTTCTTATTGGCGGCCTGGTTGGCGTGAATGACACCCTTGCTGACGGCCTTGTCCAGCTTGCGGGACGCGATCCGCAGCGTCTCGCCGGCGCGCTCGACGTCACCGGCATCCACGGCGTCGCGGAAGCGACGCACGTGCGTCTTGAGTTCCGACTTCACAGCCTTGTTGCGCAGCCGCCGCTTCTCGTTGGTGAGGTTGCGCTTGATCTGCGACTTGATGTTGGCCACGCGGGAGAACCTCTGATTTGTCGAGTCGGGGTGGTGCGGACACGTCATAGTACGGGTACCGGCCGTGCCCGGTGATCCGGCATATCTCGCTGGCTCCTGGGAGCAGCAGGTACCGCGGAGAACCGACTGCCTCCGGCGACCGGCGCCGCACGGAATGGCGACCAGATCATGACCGGACAGGTCATGATCGACCAGATCATGACCTGACGACGACGCGGCCCGTCACAGTGGCACTCAGATTATCAAACCCCCGCGCGGCGGCGCACCGGCGCAACGTTGCGCGCGGCTCCTGGCACGATGAAGGTGGTCGACCCAGATATCGGCACGGGCGGCTCCACCGTGATCACCGCGAGCGAAACGAGAACCCTCCGCGTGTCCACAGCCCCGCACCTGGCGCCCGGCGCCGACCCGACGATGATCCGCAACTTCTGCATCATCGCCCACATTGACCACGGCAAGTCGACTCTTGCCGATCGGATGCTTGGTGTGACCGGTGTCGTGGAGGCGCGCAACATGCGCGCGCAGTACCTCGACCGCATGGACATCGAGCGTGAGCGCGGGATCACCATCAAGGCCCAGAACGTGCGCCTGCCGTGGCGGGCCGACGATGGTCGGGACTACATTCTGCATCTCATCGACACGCCGGGCCACGTTGACTTCAGTTACGAGGTGAGCCGTTCGCTCGCGGCCTGCGAGGGCGCGGTGCTGCTGGTCGACGCGGCCCAGGGCATCGAAGCGCAGACCCTGGCGAACCTGTACCTGGCGATCGAGAACGACCTGACCATCGTTCCCGTACTCAACAAGATCGATCTTCCGGCGGCCCAGCCGGAGAAGTACGCCGAGGAGATCGCGACGATCATCGGCTGCGAGCCGGGCGAGGTGCTTCGCGTGTCCGGCAAGACCGGCCAGGGGGTGCCGGAGCTGCTCAACGAGATCGTGCGCCGGGTGCCCGCCCCGGTCGGCGATCCGGACGGTCCGGCTCGTGCGATGATCTTCGACAGCGTCTACGACATCTATCGCGGCGTCATCACCTATGTGCGGGTGGTCGATGGCACGCTGACCACCCGCGACCGGTGTCTGATGATGTCGACCGGCGCGAGCCACGAGACCCTCGAGGTAGGTGTCATCTCGCCGGACCCCCATCCGACCGGGTCGCTGTCGGTCGGCGAGGTCGGCTACGTCATCCCCGGGGTCAAGGACGTCCGGCAGGCCCGGGTCGGCGACACCATCACCACTACCCGGCGGCCGGCGACGGAGATGCTCGGTGGCTATCGGGATCCGTTGCCGATGGTGTACTCCGGGTTGTATCCGATCGACGGCAGCGAGTATCCAGCGTTGCGCGAGGCTCTCGACAAGCTTCAGCTCAACGACGCCGCCCTGACCTACGAACCGGAAACCTCCGCGGCACTGGGGTTCGGATTCCGGTGCGGCTTCCTGGGCCTGCTGCATCTGGAGATCGTCCGGGAGCGGCTGGAGCGCGAGTTCAACCTCACCCTCATCTCCACGGCCCCGAACGTCGTCTACCGGGTGGTCATGGAGGACCGTTCCGAGATCATAGTGACCAACCCCAGTGACTGGCCGGGCGGGAAGATCGCCGAGGTGTACGAGCCCGTCGTCGAGGCGATGCTGCTGCTGCCGACCGACTTCGTCGGGGCGGTGATGGAACTGTGCCAGGGCCGGCGCGGCGTCCTGAAGGGGATGGACTATCTGTCGACCGACCGGGTGGAACTCAAGTACACGCTGCCTCTCGGTGAGATCATCTTCGACTTCTTCGACGCCCTGAAGTCCAGGACCCGGGGCTATGCCAGCCTCGACTACGAGTCGGCCGGGGAGCAGTTGGCCGATCTGGTGAAGGTCGACATCCTGTTGCAGGGGGAGACCGTCGATGCCTTCTCGGTGATCGTGCACCGTGAGAAGGCCTACGCCTACGGCGTGTCCATGACGACCAAGCTGCGCGAGCTGATTCCGCGCCAGCAGTTCGAGGTGCCGATCCAGGCGGCGATCGGCAGCCGGATCATCGCGCGGGAGAACATCCGCGCCATCCGCAAGGACGTGCTCGCCAAGTGCTACGGCGGCGACATCACCCGCAAGCGCAAGCTGCTCGAGAAGCAGAAGGAGGGCAAGAAGCGGATGAAGACGATCGGTCGGGTCGAGGTGCCGCAGGAGGCCTTCATCGCGGCGCTGTCCACGGACACCGGCAAACCGGCGGTGAAGTGAGTCCGGTGCGGGGCCGACGCGGGACCGTGGTGCCATCCGCCTGTTCAGTGAGTCGGCCGTTCAGCGGGTCGACAGGGGGCTGGCCGGGAGGCGGATCGGTTCGGTGGCCGGTTCGGAGAACGACAGGTCCGTGACAGGGGCGGCGGCGCTGGAACGGTACACGGTGGTTCGGGGCGGGAGCAGTTCGAAGATCTCGTCGAGAACGGCCCTGGCGTCGTCGTCCATGACCGGATCTTTTCGCACCGGCGTCGATCGGTCCATGGTGAACCACCCATATTTTCCCTTCTGTGCCCAATGATGACAAAATGTCATTACATCCGGCCAGCATCGCCGAAGTGGGTATTCCGGCCTTATCCCCAGGTGGTCCTCGTGTGGCCACCCCTGGCCCGCCCGCGTGGTTGGCAAACGTAGCGTTGCCGCGAGAGCACACGTTGGGGGCACACTGGGGGCATGCCACAAAAGCCTCCCGACGGCTGGCTCCCGCCGGACGACGGTGCCCTCCCGGCGGCCGCGCTGGCCGAGGTGACCCGGCGGCCGTTCGGGGTCTACGTGCATGTGCCCTATTGCGCGGCGCGCTGCGGCTACTGCGACTTCAACACCTACACGGCGGCCGACCTAGGCGGCGCCCTGGTGTCGTCGGTGGGCCTCACGACGTTCGTCGACATCGCGACCGGCGAGGTCCGGCTCGCGCGTACCGTGCTTGGTGAGCAGGAGCTGGTGGTCTCCACGGTCTTCGTCGGTGGCGGCACGCCGACCCTGTTGACCGCCGACGATCTCGGGCGGCTGTTGCGGATCCTGGACGACGGGTTCGGGCTGGCGCCCGACGCGGAGATCACCACCGAGGCGAATCCGGAGTCGGTGGATCCGGCGCAACTGGAGCAGCTGCGCGCCGCCGGTTACACCCGGATCTCCTTCGGGATGCAGAGTAGCCGTCCGCACGTCCTCGCCGCCCTGGACCGGCGGCACACCCCCGGCCGCGTGCCCGAGGTGATGCGCTGGGCCCGCAAGGCGGGCTTTGACCAGGTCAGCCTGGACCTCATCTACGGGGCTCCGGGCGAGTCGGAGGCGGACTGGGCGGCGAGCCTGGACGCGGCGATCCAGCTCGGCCCGGACCACGTCAGTGCCTACGCGCTGACGGTTGAGGAGGGCACGAAACTGTCCCGCCGGGTCCGCCGGGGCGAGCTGCTCGAACCCGACGACGACCTGCTTGCCGACCGCTACCTGCAGGCCGATGACGCTCTGTGCGCGGCCGGCCTGACCGGCTACGAGGTCAGCAACTGGTCGCGGGGGGCCGATACCCGGTGTCGGCACAATCTGGGGTACTGGCGCGGAGATCACTGGTGGGGGATCGGTCCGGGCGCGCACAGCCACGTCGGCGGGGTGCGATGGTGGAACGTGCGTCATCCGGCGGAGTACGCGGCCCGGCTGGGGGCCGGGCGCAGTCCCGCGGCCGCCTGGGAGGAGCTCGACGCGCAGGCCCGCCGGGTCGAGCGGGTCATGCTGGGCGTCCGGTTGGCCGAGGGACTGGCCGTCGGTGAGCTGGACGGGCCCGGCCTGGAGGCCGCCGCCGGGCTCGCGAAGTCCGGCCTGGTGGAACCCGGTGCCCTGGAGTTCGGCCGGGTGCGTCTCACCCGTCGCGGTCGCCTGCTCACCGACACGGTCGTGCGAGCCCTGCTGCCCGACTGACGCCGCTGCCCGACTGACGCCGCTGCCCGACTGACGCCGCTGCCCGACCGGCGGCCGTCCGGTGGCCCGATCGGGCGGGACCGGAACCTGGGTACCGGCATGCTCGTTTCGTTACGAGGACGTCGCCGGGCCCTCACCGGTCATTCGCGGGGTGGCTCATGTTCTGTGCTTCGACCTGAGCAGGCGGCTACACTTGGCACTCACTGCGGCCGAGTGCCAAGTTGGGTGTCCGCCGCTGCACACACCGTGGCCCGGCCACGTCCCGCCTGGTGAAGGGGGTGCGACCGCGTGCTGGAGGATCGGCGGCTCGAAGTCCTTCGGGCGATTGTTGAGGACTTTGTGCTGAGCAACGAGCCGGTGGGTTCCAAGGCGCTGGCGGAGCGGCATAATCTCGGTGTATCACCAGCTACTGTCCGTAATGACATGTCCGCCCTGGAGGAAGAGGGGTATATCACACAGCCCCATACCAGCGCAGGACGGATACCGACGGACAAGGGCTACCGGTTGTTCGTGGACCGGTTGTCGGGGGTGAAGCCGCTGTCCCGGGCCGAACGTCGGGCGATCCAGAGCTTCCTGGAGGGTGCCGTCGACCTGGACGACGTGGTGCGCCGCTCCGTGCGGCTGCTCGCCCAGCTCACCCGGCAGGTGGCCGTCGTGCAGTACCCCTCCTTGTCGAGCAGCAGCATCCGGCACATCGAGGTTGTCACGCTCGGCCCGTACCGCCTGCTGATGGTCCTCATCACCGACACCGGCCGGGTCGAGCAGCGTATCGTCGACAGCCTCGTACCCGTTGACGACGAGGTCGCCGGCGAGCTGCGTTCCGTGCTCAACTGCGCGCTGGCCGGCCGGCGCTTGGTCGACGCCCCCGACATCGTCGCGGCCCTGCCCGACAGCACCCGCTCCGAGCTGCGCCCCTACCTGACCACGGTGGCCGGTGCCGTGCTGGAGTCGCTGGTCGAGCGGCAGGAGGAGCGCATCGCGATGGCTGGGACGGCGAATCTCACGCGGTCCCCGGTCGACTTCGCCGACTCGTTGCGGTCGATACTTGAGGCATTGGAAGAACAGGTCGTGCTGATGAAACTCATCGGCTCGGCGCGGGAGACCGGTACTGTAACGGTACGGATCGGTCGCGAAACGGATGTGGACGCCCTCCGGTCCACCGCGGTGGTGGCCACGGGATACGGTCGTGGTCCCTTCGCGCTGGGTGGGATGGGGGTGCTCGGCCCGATGCGCATGGACTATCCGGGGACGATGGCGGCCGTCCGGGCCGTCGCCAAATACGTGGGTGAACTCTTGGGTGCCGACTGATGGCAGTGGATTATTACGCCGTTCTGGGCGTACGCCGGGAAGCGTCGAACGACGAGATCAAGCGGGCCTACCGCAAACTGGCCCGTGAGCTGCATCCGGATGTCAATCCAGATCCGGATGCACAGCAGCGCTTCCGGGGCGTCACGGCCGCGTACGAGGTGCTCTCTGACCCGGAGAAGCGCCAGATCGTCGACCTGGGCGGCGATCCGCTCGCGCCCGGTGGCAGTGGCAGTGGCGGTGGCGGTTCGCCGTTCGGCGCCGGTTTCGGCGGCCTCGGTGACATCATGGACGCCTTCTTCGGCGGCGGGTCGAGCCGTGGGCCCCGGTCCCGGGTCCGGCGCGGCAACGACGCGCTGCTGCGCATCGAGCTCGACCTGTCCGAGACCGCGTTCGGCGCCACGCGCGAGATCACCGTGGACACGGCGGCGGTGTGCTCGACGTGTACCGGTGCCGGTGCGGCTCCCGGCGCGCACCCGTCGACCTGCGGCACCTGCGGCGGGCGGGGCGAGGTCCAGCAGGTCACCCGTTCCTTCCTCGGTCAGATGGTGACCTCCCGGCCCTGCCCGCGGTGTTCGGGTACCGGCACCGTGATCGAGCATCCCTGCCGGGACTGCGGCGGCGACGGCCGGGTGCGCAAGCGCCGGACGCTCACCGTGAAGATCCCCTCCGGGGTCGAGGACGGCATGCGCATCCGGCTGTCGGGCGAGGGCGAGGTCGGGCCCGGCGGTGGGCCGCCCGGTGACCTTTACGTCGAGGTCTCCGAGAAGCAGCACCCGGTTTTCACCCGGGAGGGCGACGATCTGCACTGTGAGCTGCCGCTGCCGATGACCTCGGCGGCGCTCGGCACTTCCGCCACGCTGGAGACCCTCGACGGCACCGAGACCATCGCCGTGAAGCCCGGCACCCAGCCCGGTGAGGTCATCAAGCTCGCCGGCCGCGGGGTTCCGCATCTGCGGGCCGCCGGGCGCGGTCATCTGCACATCCACATCAACGTCGAGACTCCGACGAAGCTGGACGGCGAGCAGGAGCGGCTGCTACGAGAGCTGGCGAAGCTGCGCGACGAGGAGACACCGGCCGTCGTGGGCGGATCCGCCGGCGGCGCGGCGGGGCTATTCCGGCGGCGGGGCACGCGCCGCGGCCGTTAGCCCGGTCATCGGCCGTGACCGCTGCGGAGAGGATGTATCCTGACCAGCGCCCTGTTCCGGCTGTCGCCGCTGCCGATCGCGGACTCGTTCACCCTCGCCGGTCCGGAGGGTCGCCATGCGGCCATGGTGCGCCGGCTGTGGCCGGGGGAGCCGGTCGACGTGACCGACGGTCTCGGCCGTGCGGTGGAGTGCGAGGTCGTTGCCGCCCGGCGGGATGAGATCGACTGCGCGGTCCGGCGCCGGGTCGCCGCCGCGGCCCCGAGCCCCCGGCTGGTTGTCGTGCAGGCCCTTGCCAAGGGGGATCGGGGCGAGCGGGCGGTGGAGATGCTGACCGAGGTCGGTGTCGACGAGATCGTCCCGTGGTCGGCGGCCCGGTCCGTGGCCCGCTGGGAGGGTGTCCGTGGCGTGCGGGCCCGGGAACGCTGGGTCAGAGCCGCGGAGGAGGCGTCGAAGCAGTCCCACCGACTGCACTGGCCGGTGGTGGGCGAGTTGGCCGGCCTGAAGGAGGTTGTCGAGCGGGTGCGGGCGGCGGCGCTTGCCGTCCTCCTGCACGAGGATGCGACCATACCGTTGGTTGGCCTGGCTCGCTCGGTTGAGCTGCCGGAGCGAGTGGCTCCGGCCGCCTTGGCGGCGGAGCTGGTGCTCGTCGTGGGCCCCGAGGGAGGGGTGTCCGAGTTGGAACTGGCCACGCTGGGCGAGGCCGGAGCGATCGTGTCGCGGCTCGGTTCGACGGTGCTGCGCACATCCACCGCCGGCGTCGTGGCCGCGGCGGTCGTGTTCGCGGACCTCGGTCGTTGGGACGGCCTGGCGCGATGATGGATAGACTGGTCAGGTAGCGTCCGTGGTCCGCCTCGCTGGGTGGTCCCTCCGGCTGGAGGGGTTCTGTCCGGTGTCGGCCGTCCGCGCCGCGCCGCCCACCGCGATCATCAATCCTGAGAGGTGCCCCGGCCTCGCTGGCCGCTCTTTATGCCCGAATCCGTTATGCCACCCGTCGCGCCCGACACCAGGGTCCAGACGCGCATTGTCGTACCCGGTCCGCACAGCATGGTGAGTCTGCTCGGTCACCAGGATCAGCTGCTCCGTACCATCGAGAAGGCTTTCTCCTCGGATATCCACGTGCGTGGCAACGAGATCACCATTACCGGCGCTCCGGCTGAGAACGAGCTCGCCGCCAGGTTGTTCGCCGAGCTCATCGCGCTGCTCGACGCCGGGACGGAGCTCAGCCCGCAGCATGTCGACCATTCGCTGGCGATGCTGCGCAGCGGCGCGGAGGAGCGGCCGGCCGAGGTTCTCACCCTCAACATCCTCTCCAGCCGGGGCCGGACGATACGGCCGAAGACGTTGAACCAGAAGCGGTACGTCGACGCGATCGACCAGCACACCATCGTTTTCGGGATCGGGCCGGCCGGCACCGGCAAGACCTACCTCGCCATGGCGAAGGCCGTTCAGGCGTTGCAGGCCAAGAAGGTGAACCGGATCATTCTGACCCGCCCCGCGGTCGAGGCGGGGGAACGCCTCGGATTCCTGCCGGGGACCCTGTACGAGAAGATCGATCCCTACCTGCGGCCGCTCTACGACGCGCTGCATGACATGATCGATCCGGACTCGATCCCGCGGCTGATGCAGAGCGGCACGATCGAGGTGGCCCCACTGGCCTACATGCGCGGCCGGACGCTGAACGACGCCTTCATCATCCTCGACGAGGCCCAGAACACCTCGCCGGAACAGATGAAGATGTTCCTCACCCGGCTCGGCTTCGGCGCGAAGATCGTCGTTACCGGGGACGTGACCCAGGTCGACCTCCCCAGCGGCACCCGCAGCGGGCTGCGGGTGGTCCGGGAGATCCTCGACGGCCTCGACGACGTCCATTTTGCATCCCTGACCAGCTCCGATGTGGTTCGGCACCGGCTCGTGAGCGAGATCGTCGACGCCTACGCCCGCTGGGACGCGGCCAGTGCGCCGCCACCCGCTCCGGCCCGGTCTGCTCGTCGGGACCGACGGTGACCGTCGCCGCGGTCGGAGAGGACCGCTGATGGCCGTATTCGTTGCCAACGAGTCGGGCGCGAGTGACGTCGACGAGGTGAGGCTGGCCGCGCTCGCCCGGTTCGTGCTCGACGCGATGAAGGTGAACCCGCTCGCCGAGCTCTCGGTGATGCTGGTGGAGCCGAAGGCGATGACCGATCTGCACGTCCGGTACATGGGCGAGGAGGGTCCGACCGACGTCCTGTCCTTCCCGCAGGACGACGCCTTTGACGCCTCGTGGTCGGAGTCGGTCGACGACGATCCGACCACCCTGCTCGGCGACGTCGTGCTGTGCCCGGACGTCGCGCGGCGGCAGGCGGAGCAGGCCGGTCACTCCTTCGATCGCGAGTTGTCCCTGCTGTGCACCCACGGCATCCTGCACCTGCTCGGCTACGACCACGCCGAGCCGGACGAGGAACGCGAGATGTGGAAGGTACAGAGCCAGCTGCTCGCGTCGTGGGACGGCGCGGACGGCGCGGACGGTGCCCGCGGTGCCGCGGACGGCGGCGAGGGCCGCCGTGGTGACCAGGGCCGTGGCGGTGGCGCCGGAGAGCCCCCTGCCGCGCCCGCACGCTGACCCGGCACAAGAGGGGTCCGCATGAGTTCCAGTGATCTTTTTCTCGTCTTCATCGCCGTGATGGGCTCGCTTGCTGCGGCGGGTCTCGGCGGCATCGACGCGGCCCTGACCCGGGTCTCCCGGGTGACGGTCGAGGGTTTCTCCCGCCAGGGCCGGGCCGGCGCCCGGAACCTGGCGACCGTCGTGGCCGATCCGGGCCGCTACCTCGCGCTGCTGCTGCTCCTGCGCATCGTCGCGGAGATGCTCGCTGCGGCCTGTATCACGGTGCTGTTCGTGCACGCCTACGGGGCCGGGTTCGCCGCGATCGGCCTCGGGACGCTGGCCTCGACCCTGGTCGCGTACATCCTCGTCGGGGTGATGTTCCGCACCCTCGGCCGCCAGCACGCCCCTGCGGTGGCGTTGGCCAGCGCCGGTCTCACGGTCCGGCTGGCGCGGATCTTCGGGCCGTTGCCCCGGCTGCTGATCGCGTTCGGCAACGCGGTCACCCCCGGCCCTGGTTTCCGGGATGGTCCCTTCGCATCCGAGGCCGAGCTGCGCGATCTCGTCGACCTCGCCGAGGAGAACGAGGTCATCGAGCGCGAGGAACGCGACATGATCGCGTCGGTGTTCGAGCTCGGGGACACCCTGGTGCGCGAGGTGATGGTGCCGCGTCCGGACATGGTCTTCATCGAGTCGACGAAGACCGTCCGGCAGGCTCTCGCGCTGGCCCTGCGCAGCGGCTTCTCGCGGATCCCCGTCATCGGGGAGAGCGTCGACGACGTGGTGGGGATCGCCTTCCTCAAGGACATGGTCCGCCGGGAACGGGAGGGGGGCGAGGATGGTGCGATCGCCGAGATCATGCGTTCACCCGCACTCGTGCCCGAGAGTAAGCCCGCGGACGACCTGCTCCGTGAGATGCAGGCGTCGCGTACCCACATGGCGATCGTCATCGACGAGTACGGTGGAACCGCCGGACTCGTCACCATCGAGGACATCCTCGAGGAGATCGTTGGTGAGATCACCGACGAGTACGACAACGAGGTTCCGCCGGTGGAGTGGATCGACGCCAACACCGCGCGGGTGACCGCCCGGCTCGACGTCGACGATCTGGCGAAGCTGTTTGACTTCGACGTGGACGACCTGCCCGGTGCGGATGACAGCCTCACCGTCGGTGGCCTGCTGGCCACGGCCCTGGGACGGGTGCCCATCCCGGGTGCGACGGTCACGGTCGGTGGGTTGCGGCTGTCGGCGGAACGGGCCGCCGGCCGACGTAACCAGATTGGCACCGTGGTCGTCCAGCGGTTGCCGCATCCGTCGAACGGCGACGACGGCTCGCAGCCTCCCCGATCCGACGACGGCGGCGAACCCGTGCGCAGCTCGTCGTCGGACAGAAAGGTGAATTCGTGACCGCCGACGCGACCCGGTCGGGAACCGTGCCTGCCGATGGCAACTCGGCCGACGGCGCCCCGGCTCTCGACCTCGCCGCAGAGGACGCGAAGCTCGTGGTGCTGGCCAGGGCGGCGCGGCTGCGTGCCTACGCCCCCTCGGGCGACCCTGCGGAGGGGGCGGCGCTGCGCGACACCGACGGTCGCACCTATGCGGCGGCGACTCTCGGCCTGGGCCGGGCCGAGCTAGCGATCTCGGCGCTGCGCGCGGCGGTGGCCGCCGCGGTGTCCAGTGGCGCCCGCCGGTTCGAAGCCGCCGCGGTGGTCACGCAGAAGGACGAGCTCGACCGCGCCGACCTGGCGACGTTGGCCGAGTTCGGCGCCGGGATCCCGGTGTTCCTCGCCGGCTCGGACGGCGTCGCCCGGACCAGGGTGACCACCTAGCGTGTCGACAACGACCTCGGTGCCGTTCCGGGCCGGCTTCGCCTGCCTCGTCGGACGACCCAACGCCGGCAAGTCGACGCTGACGAACGCGCTGGTAGGGACGAAGGTCGCCATCACCAGCGGGCGACCACAGACCACTCGGCACGCCATCCGCGGCATCGTCCACCGCGACGACGCCCAGCTCGTCCTGGTCGATACCCCGGGGCTGCACCGGCCGCGCACGCTGCTCGGGCAGCGGCTCAATGACGTGGTGCGGGCCACGCTGTCCGAGGTCGACGTCGTCGGTTTCTGCATGCCCGCGGACGAGCCGGCCGGCCGGGGGGACCGCTCCATCGCCGAGGAGCTGTCCCGGCTGCCCAAGCGCACCCCGGTGGTCGCCATCCTCACCAAGACAGACCGGGTCGCCGATCCCGATCGGATCGGCGCCCGTCTGCTCGAGATCGCCGGGCTCGGCGAGTTCAGTGACATCGTTCCAGTCAGCGCGGTGCGCTCCTACCAGGTCGACGTGCTTGCCGACGTGCTTGTCGCCCGGCTGCCCGCCGGGCCTGCGCTGTACCCCGGTGGGGAGCTGACCGACGAACCGGAACAGGTGATGGTCGCCGAACTCGTCCGTGAGGCGGCTTTGGAGGGGGTCTGCGACGAGTTGCCGCACTCGCTCGCCGTCGTGGTGGAGGAGATGGTCTCCCGGGAGGGCAGGCCGGCGCAGCGTCCTCTCCTCGACGTCCGGGTGAACGTCTTCGTCGAGCGGCCCAGCCAGAAGGCGATCGTCATCGGGACCGGCGGATCCCGCCTCAAGGAGGTCGGTTCCCGCGCCCGCACGCAGATCGAGGCGCTGCTCGGTACCCCGGTCTTCCTCGATCTACACGTCAAGGTCGCCAAGGACTGGCAGCGCGATCCGCGCCAGCTGCGTCGCCTGGGGTTCTGAGCCGGCTCGCCGCCGGCCCCACCGAGGCGCCGCCGGCACCGCATCCATGCCGCATCCATGCCGCATCCATGCCGCAATGTACTGCCATACCTACCCCCCGGCTATGGACCGGGATGTCCTGCGGGTTCCTCAGGAGAACATCCGGCCGGTACCGGCCATCTGCCGGGCGACCTCGCTTCACCGCATGAAATCGGGACCGTGCAACCATGGGCGGGTGCCGGTGTATCGCGACGAAGGTGTCGTCCTACGCACGGCCCCCCTCGCCGAGGCCGACCGCATCATCACCGTGCTCACCCGTCGGACCGGTCGGGTGCGGGCCGTCGCCAAGGGTGTCCGCAAGACGTCCTCGCGGTTCGGGTCGCGGCTGGAGCCGGGCACGTACGTCGATCTGCTGCTGCATTCCGGCCGGGCGCTGGACACGGTCACCCAGGCGGACATCATCTCTCCCTACGGCGCCACGATCGCCGTTGACTACCCGAGGTACACTGCGGCCGCGGTGATGCTCGAGACCGCCGAGCGGTTGACCAGCGAGGAACGCCAGCCCGCCCTGCGGCTGTTCCTCCTGCTCGTGGGTGGTCTGCGTACGCTCGCCGGCGGCGAGCGCCCACCCGCGCTCGTCCTCGACGCGTTCCTCTTGCGGGCGCTCGCGGTGTCCGGGTATGGGATGGCCCTGGACCACTGCGCGCGTTGCGGTGGGCCCGGGCTGCACCTGTCGTTGTCCGTGCCGGGCGGCGGCGTAGTGTGCCCGCAATGTCGCCCGCACGGTGCGGCGTCGGTGTCCGCGGGTGCGGTGCGGCTGCTCGCGGATCTGTTGCGCGGTGACTGGGACGGTGCACTGGTCAGTGACGCCCGCGCCCGGCGGGAGGCCGGTGGCATCGCCGCCGCCTATCTCCAGTGGCATCTCGAACGCGGGCTTCGCGCACTGCCTCATCTGGAGAGGGCGTGACGCGGCCGGGCGCCGTGGTGGAGGTCTTGCGTGTGGGCCGGGACGGTCATCCCGGCGAGGCGGG